>CAKUZO010000067.1 GCA_934717895.1 uncultured Candidatus Melainabacteria bacterium
GTTAAATCGTCTGATGCACCGACACGTGTGAAAATCTTGTCGATAACCCCGATTTTTGCATAATCTGCCGGAACCCAAGAGCCAATCTGTGCCAAAATAGCAATTAAGGCGTTTTGGCGCATATACGTGGATTTCCCTGCCATATTCGGACCTGTTAAAATCATAAATTGAGTTGCATCAAGCGAATTACATTTCAATTCCAAATCGTTCGGGACGTATTCCCCGAGTGGCAAAATTTTCTCTAAAACAGGGTGGCGACCATTTTTGACGATAAAATCATCGGACTCATCAATTATTGGTTTGCAGAAATTATTCTCCGACGCAACGTCCGCAAGAGAAGTGAAAACGTCACATTCTGCAATACATTCCGCTATCTCTCTGATTTTTGAAACAAATTCTTTTGAATATTCTCTAAAATCGCAAAAAAGCTTATATTCAAGCTCTGTTGACTTGAATTTAGCCGAAAGTACGTCGTCCTCGTGCTTTTTCAATTCTTCCGTAATAAATCTTTCGCCGTTTGTCAAAGTTTGTTTTCTGATGTAGCCTTCCGGAATTTGATTTAGATAAGAATTTGAAATTTCGATAAAGTAGCCAAAAACCTTGTTAAATCCGATTTTTAGAGTCTTAATTCCGGTTCTTTCTTTTTCTTTTTCTTCAAATTCTTTAAGCCAATTTTCTCCACCGGTCAGCAAATCTCTGAAATAGTCAAGTTCTCCCGAAACTCCTGATTTCAAAATTCCACCTTCTTTAATCAATGTCGGAGCATTTTCAGCAATCGTTTTGTCGATAAGTGCCGTATATTCAGCCATCTCATCTCGATATTGGCTGATTGAGGAGAGCGGATTATAGTCGAGTTCGCTTGTTGCATCAAGCAATTCCGGCAACATCATAAGTGATGATTTTAAACTCAAAAAATCTTTTGGATTAGCGGAACTGTTTGACATTCTTGTTGCCAAGCGTTGAATATCGTAGATTTTTTCGAGCAAATTCCCGATGTGTAATCTTTCGTCAGTCTTTTCAACAAGCTCAGTAACGAAATTTTGGCGTTTTAAAATGTCTTCAACCCTTTTTAGTGGCTGGCAAATCCAGTTTTTCAAAAGTCGAGCACCCATATTTGTCTTTGTTTTGTCGATAGCCCAAAGCAAAGAGCCAAATTTGTTTTTGTCACGAAGAGTTTCTGTAAGTTCAAGATTTTTTCTTGTACTTCCGTCCAAAATCATATATTCTGAAAGTTCGTAAGGCTCAATTCTGTCAAATTTTGGGACATTTTCTTTCATATTTTCCCAAATATACGCAAGCAAAGCGCCAGCTGCTCTAAATCCGATTTTGTACCTGTCGTAGCCGAAGGATTCAAGGCTGTTTGCCTGAAAAACGGCTTTCAAGTTGTTTTCTGCAAAGGTTGCGTCAAAAACAGATGACGGAATTTTTGAACAATTATAAACTTTTGTGATTTCTTCCGGCAAGTCGATTTTTTCATCAGGCACAATTTGAAACGGCATGATTTTTTGTTTAACAGACGGCCCAACAACTTCTGCCGGTGCAATTCTTGTAAGTTCTTCTAAAACCAACTCGAATGGCGCTTGCGTAACTTTAAACTCGCCCGTTGAAATATCAGCGTAAGAAAATCCCCAAGTGCCACTTTTTTCTTCTTTAAAAAGTGCGCAGATGTAGTTGTTGGAATTTTGTTGTAAAAAGTCGCTTTCGGTCAAAGTTCCTGATGTAATAATACGTGTAACTCCACGTTTTACAAGTCCTTTGGCAAATTTCGGATCTTCCAACTGATCGCAGATAATAACCTTATAATTTTTCTGAACAAGTTTTTCAATGTAGTTGTTGACAGCTTTTGCGGGAATTCCGGCAAGCGGAATTCTGCCAAATTTGCCTTGTTCACGCCCTGTTAGCGTAAGTTCAAGCTCTTTTGACATAATAACAGCATCTTCAAAAAATGTTTCATAAAAATCACCAAGTCTGTAAAGTAAGATTTTATCAGGATTTTGGTGTTTAATTTTCAAATATTCCTGCATCGCAGGTGTAAGATCCTCGACCTTAATGTCCGCTGTGTTTATAAGATTGATTTCTGCTTTTTTCATAGTTATAATAATAGTATAATATAATAAGGATTTCAACATGGGTTGTTTAAAAAATTTTTTGAGAGCGATAATTATAACACTAGCAGTTGTCGGGTTTATGGCAATTGGCGGAAAAGACCTGATAGGTGGATATTTGCATGATATATTTAATCCATCAAAAGATGAGATGTTAGAAAAAGCCAAAAAAGTTGGCGATTTTTCGCATATTAATGATGAATTTGAGCTTGAAAAAGCAACCGGAATTCTTGGCTATAACGCAGTTGTTGCAGAGCACAAGGCGTCAGGGCAAAAGATGTTTGTTGTTGATTCCGGAAACAAACAAATTTTGACGGCTGATGATATAAAATCTGACAATGTTGAAGAAAAACTTTACAAAGCTGTGAGCAAAATAAAATATCAAGCGATTTCTGTTGATGATTTGAAGGTTACAAAACACGGTACAATGCACTCTTATGGCAAAGAAGTTCCTTATGTGAAATTTGAAGCAAGGGTGAAAAAGCTTCCGATTGGTGATGTTGGCGGAATTGTTTCTGTTGCGGAAACAAAAGATGGTAAACCAAGATTATTGATTTCAGCAAACGAAAAAAATAAGTATTCGCAACTTATTTCTGATGAGTTCTTTAAAAAAGTAAAATAAATCTATTTTTTGAGCCCTTTTCTAATATTTTGAGCAGCTTTCAGGTAGTTGGCTTTTGCAATACTGTCGTTTCTCAAAGATTCTTTTACTGCTTGAACTGCTTTGTGCCATTCAATAGAATTTGCGTTTACACTCATCATTTTGTTGAATTTTTCAGGTGCGTGATTTCGCATAAATTCTTTTTGTTCAATCAACTCTTTCTCAGTACTTGATAAATGTGGCTGCAATCTGTGTAATCCTACAAGTGCAGCTGTTCCGAGGGTCGCAGCAGATGCTAATCTTATAACTCTTATTTTTGTTGAGTGGGGTAAAATTTTTATCATATTTTTATTACAAAATCACCGAAAATTTCTATTATTTGTACAAATAATTTTATAATTAATAGCGATTTTTATCTTTCTAAGTTACTGAACTTGCATTTCTTTTTCAAATCCAAACAACGAACTTACAGATTCATCATCGTGAATTCTTGCAATTGCAGTTCCCAATAGCGGAGCAACAGAAAGCTGTTTAATTTTTGCAGGCATTTTGTCCATATCCAAAGGAATTGTATTTGTTACGATACACTCTTTGATAGGTGCATTTGTTAATCTTTCAATTGCCGGACCTGAGAAAACAGGGTGAACAGCACATACGTAAACCTCTTTTGCACCTTCGCGTTTCAAAAGTTTAGCTGCTTCACAAATCGTTCCTGCCGTATCAATGATGTCGTCAAACATTACACAAATTTTGTCTTTAACATCGCCAATTACGTGAGATGCGATAGCTTCATTGTGTTTGTCACGACGTTTATCAATAATTGCAAGAGAGCAACCGATTGATTTTGCAAAGTGTCTTGTTCTTTGAACTCCACCTGTATCAGGGCTAACTGCAACCATATCGTCTGGATTCATTTTTAAACTTTTAATGTAATTTGTTAAAATTGAAGTTGCAAAAACGTGATCAACTAAGATGTTGAAAAATCCTTGAATTTGGCCTGTGTGTAAATCCATTGCAAGAATTCTGTCAGCACCTGCTGTTGTTAACAAGTCTGCAACAAGTTTAGCTGTAATAGCTTCTCTGCCTGATGTTTTTCTATCTTGTCTTGCGTAGCCGTAATAAGGAATTACGGCAGTGATTGTTTTTGCACTTGCACGTTTGAAGGCGTCAATAATAATCAACAATTCCATCAAATTTTCGTTTACAGGATTGCACAATGGTTGGATAATGAAAACATCATCACCTCTAACACTTTCCTTAACTTGAACATAAATTTCGCCATCAGCAAAATTTTTGACAACCATTGGACCAATTGATGTTCCAAGATAATCAGCTATTTCCTGAGCAAGTTTTGTATTTGAACGCCCCGCAAAAAGTTTAATATCGTGAGTCGGGTTAATTGTACGTTCTAACTGCTGGAAAGTCATTTCTGCAACCATTATGTATTCCTTTCAAATTCTTAATGCATGAATATTATAGTATTTTTGAGTCTTAACCTCAATAATATTTTAAGTAATATTACCAAAACACGCACAAAAATTTTTTTGTTATTTATGCGCATTTTGATTATAAAAATTATTTTTTTATAGTTTTACCGAGTTCTTGCATTGTTTTGATGTCTTCTTCGGGAGCTTTCCCGATTGTTGTAAGATAATTCCCGACCATAATCCCTTCTACACAAGTGTTTAGGGCTTTTCTTTGGTTCTCTTCCGACAAGCGCATTCTTCCGCCACAAAAACGTAAAACAGAATTTGGGTTTGCAATTTTGAATACCGCCAAAGTTCTCAAAACATTTTCCTCGTCGATTTTGTCACCGTAATTTTCAAACGGAGTTTCAGGAATAGGCATCAAAATATTGATAGGAATTGAATTCGGTTGAATTTCTGCAAGTTCAAGTGCCATTTCAATTCTTTGTTCAACACTTTCCCCCATACCTAAAATCACGCCACAGCAAAGTTCCATACCATATTTCTTGATAAGTTTACAAGTGTTGTATCTGTCACGCCAAGTGTGAGTCGTACAAATTTCCGGATAATATGATTCTGACGTGTTAATATTATGATGAAATCTCTTTAAACCAGCCTCTGCCAGTCTTTTAGCCTGTTCATCAGTCAAAATTCCGATTGATGCACAACTTCTAAGCCCTTCGATTTTGTTAATCTCTTCAATCATTTCCAACATCTTGTCAAAGTCGCTCTCATCAGGAGTTTTGCCGGAAGTTACAATTGCAAATCTTGAAACGTGATTTGATTTCGCTTCAAGTGCAACTTTTCGAACTTCTTCAACCTCAACAAGCGGGTATGACTCAATGTGGGTACAATAATGAGAACTTTGAGCGCAGTATTTGCAATCCTGAGAGCACTTTCCGTTTCTGGCATTAATCAGTGAACAAAATTCCACTTCGTTTTTTATATATTGTGAAGAAATTTTCAAAAGTTCTTCCAAATCTAAATTATAAAGCCTTAAAAGTTCCTGTTTATCAATCATTTTAATTCCTCTAAAAAATATTTTCAGCGTTTAATTATAAAACCATAATTGACTAATGTCAAATCCTATGCTAAAATCAGGGCACAAAGGAGTAAAACATGTTTTGTCCAAATTGTGGAAAACCCGTAAAAGAAAACGATAATTTTTGCAGATATTGCGGTTCAAGTTTAAATTTTGAGCCAAAGCAAGAAAACAATGAACCAAGTCAAACAGTAAACAATACTGCAAGTTATATTGAAGATTACAGGCAACCTCAACAAGCTAATCGGGAAGAATTTGTGGTTCATCATTACGATCAGCCACAGGAAGTTATGACGGCAGAAAAAAAGGCAGAAGAAAAACTTCCTTATGCAGATGGAGAAGAATTTGTTCTTTATGATATCAAAAAGCACGTTATGGCTTTGTTCTGGCCTATTTGTTTAACTCCTGTGTTTTTTATTTATTTTTGGTGTATTTTTTTAAATACACACAGTTTTTTAAGTTGGATTATTGTATTTTTGTTACTTATACCGATTATTTATCCGATTTTAAGATTTAATTCGGACAAAATCGTTGTAACAACAAAATTTGCACATATAAAAATGGGCATTCTTAACCCTGTTGAAATAGATGTTCCGCTAACAAAAATTAACATGTTAGATTTATCGCAAACAACAATGGGCAGAATTTTAGATTATGGAACAGTTTCGTTTGTTTATGAAGGCGAAAGCTATGAATACGGCTACATAAAAGACCCTGGTGAACTTCAATACTTAATCGACGACCCTGCAAGATATATCAGAGAAGTTTTGGAAGAAGAGTAGGCAACAAAATAATTGTGTAAAATCTAATCGTTAATGATATTGTCAAATCTCATTTTCTTTTGATACAAGCTATCAAGAAGGGTTGAAACATCTTCCTTTTTGCTGTGCATATTTTCAATATGGTTATTGATTTTTTCAATAGCTTTTATTTGAGCAGTATTTTCTGAAATTTCAGTTGAAATCTTATTTACAATGCTTGTGATTTTCCCTGTTTCAGGGTCAATTTCCTTAATTATACTAACAGTTTTCCCATCTCGTTTATAAATAAAAATCTTTATTATTTTACCTGTTGTAATATCATATTCTTGAACTGATGAAATTTTGTTTTCGTCCTTAACGCTAAAATTAATTGTGCGAAGTTTTTTGCCTGAAACCACATCATACTCATCAATAGACTTATACAAAACATAATTAATTGTTCTGAGTTTTGTTCCGGTTTCTCTATCGTATTCATCAATGGAGCGAACTTTTTTGTCGTTAAAATAATCAAAATGAGTCGTTTTTACACGCATTCCGGTCAGAACATCAACTTCAATAATTTTGTCGATAGAAGTGCCATTTTTGCGATAAACAACCTCTTCCTTCGTTTGTGTCGTGTTTAAAAGTCTAAGATGAGAAGGGTTTGGTGTTTCTGTTGGAAATATTTCACTAAATGCATTTATAAATTTCATTCAACACTCCTAATTATATAATACATGAAAATATTATTTTTTCCAATTTCCGTAAAATATTATACGTAATTATGTATAGTAAAATATTCCCTGACAGGCTAAAATGTAGGATAAATCCAGTGATGGTTTTTAACAGCTAGGCAGCTAGGAGGCGAAGCAGCTAAGGTTGTAGATGCGAAGACGCCAAGATGCAAAGAAGCAAAGTCTGTTACAGAAATAAAAGTCGTTAAGACGATAAGTCCGAAACAGAAATAATTGCTATTGGTTGTCATTCCGAGCGACAGCGTACCCCAAAGGGTATCCTGCCCTACTGTGCTGTGGAGCCTTAATTCAATATGATGGTTGGCAGATTTCTGACGATTATCCTTGGTAGTTTTATTATTTTCTGTTAAAATATAAAAAAAGGAGAAAGTTATGAAAACAATTTGGGACAAATATGCAGAGGTTTTGGTTGATTATTCAACTAATGTGCAAAAAGGAGATTTGGTTCAAATCAGAGCTACAAGTATTTATGCAAAAGACTTGGTAAAAGCAGTTTATAAACGTGTAATTCAAAAAGGTGCGAACCCGATTTTGCGTACTTCCTTTGAAGATTTTTTAGATATTTTTATTAAATACGCTTCTGATGAGCAACTTGATTATATTGATCCGATGATAAAATTGGAGTATGAAACTGTAAATAAATTCATTTCAATCGGGGCTCCGATGAATACTAAAAATATGGCTCGTGCAGATTTAGGTAAACTTGCAAGACGTTCAAAAGCATCACAGGGCTTGTCCAAAACACTTATGGACAGAACTGCAAAAGGAGATGCAAGCTGGGTTATTGCAGATGTTCCGACTCACGCACTTGCACAAGAAGCCAAAATGTCATTTGATGAGTATGCTGAATTTTTGTTCAAATCTTGCTATCTTGACTTAGACGATCCGGTTGCAAAATTGAGAGAATTAGACGAAAAACAAACTAAATGGGCAAATTATTTGAACGGTGTAAAAAAAGTTCGCATAGTCGGTGATAGAACAGATATTACATTTGGCGTTGAGGGAAGAAAATGGATAAGCTGTTCCGGCGTAAATAACTACCCTGATGGTGAAGTTTTCACATCTCCTGTGGAAGATGATATAAATGGCGAAATTTATTTTGATTTCCCGCAAAATTATCGTGGAAATTCTGCAACAGGTGTTCATTTGTGGATTGAAAACGGAAAAATCGTGAAATTTGAGGCTGAAACAGGACGTGACTATTTGGAAGCTATGTTCAATATGGACGAAGGCTCAAAGGGCATTGGCGAAATTGCAATCGGCACGAATGATGAAATTCAAGAGGTTACGGGAAACATTCTTTTTGATGAAAAAATCGGAGGTTCAATCCACATGGCAGTCGGTGCATCTTACCCTGAAACCGGTGGAAAGAACGTGTCAGGACTTCATTGGGACATGATTAAGAATATGAAACCTAAGGCTGACGGCACTTGTGGTGGAAAAATCTTTGCCGATGACAAACTAATTTATGAAAATGGTAAATTTATTATCTAAGATTTTTGTGTTATACTCCTATGGTATCATTCAGATACCATAGGAGATTTTTTATGGATTTAAAAGAATTGCCAAAGTGCCCGATTGAAACGACTTTGAAATTAATCGGTGAAAAGTGGCGAATACTTATAATAAGAGATTTATTAAGTGGAACAAAGCGTTTTGGGGAGCTTAAAAAAGCTTGTAGCGGAATTACTCAAAAAGTATTGACTCATAATTTGAGAAAAATGGAAGATGATGGGCTTGTTAAAAGAGAAGTTTTTGCGGAAGTTCCTCCACGAGTCGAATATACATTGACAGATGTCGGTTACAGTTTAGCACCGGTTTTAGAATCAATGGCAAGTTGGGGAACAGACTATAAAACATTTTTAAAACTTTTGCAAAAACGAGGGTAATGGGTTTGATATTTTTGCCAAAAGATTTTGAAAAGCAATAAAATTTATCCCCTCGCTATTCGCTTGGGGAAATTTTCTAAGCTTTCAGAATGACGACTGGTGGCTTCTGTTTCGGACTTATCGTCTTAGCGTCTTATCGTCTTTTTTAGAGTAGTAAGGCGGGGCATACACCCCGCCAACATGAATTGCTTTTTAGTATCCTAGTATTATCTATTCCAACGACTCATGACCGCTTTTGTGTGATTTCAAAAGCACACCACGTTTTGATGTTTGAATAAATTCAATCATTTTTTCAATATATTCATTCATTGGAATTTCAGCCTTAATTTTTTCAATAGCCTGAGTTGTGTTATATTCTTCTGAAATCAACAACTTGAACGCTTCGTTTGTAGCAGTTCTAACTTCTTGCGAAACTCCACGACGTTTCATTGCAATTACGTTTAATCCACGTGGAACAGGTGGACGTCCTTCGCCTTTTGAGAATGGCAAAATATCTTGGCGAGATGCTGAAAAACCGCTAATAATCGCCATATCACCAATTCTGATGTTTTGGTGGAATACGCTCATTCCGCCAACAAATGCGCCAAATCCAACGTGAACGTGACCGCCAAGAGTTACAAGGTTAGCCAAAATAACTTCGTCAGCCAAAACACAGTTGTGAGCAACGTGTGAGCCAACCATTAATAAACATTTTTTACCGATTCTAGTCGTAAAATCTCCACAAGCGGCTGCTCTGTGAATAGTTACGTTTTCTTTAATAATTGTGCCGTCACCGATTACAACCTTTGTTTCTTCCCCTTTGTAGCCCAAATCTTGCGGTTCAGAACCAATTGTCGCAAATGGAGAAATTGTACAGTCATCACCGATTTCTGCAAATTCAATATGAGCGTTTGAAATTACTCTTGTTCTGTGTCCGATTGTAACGTTTTCGCCGATAACAACGTAAGGTCCGATGATTGCATCATCGGCAATCTTTGCTGTTGGGTGAATAATTGCGGTTTTATCTATCATTTTTTTACCTTTTTACCCTTTCTTCTAACTATAACTATAAGTACAATTATAGTACAAACCTTGAAAGAGTACAAAATTTTTATATTATTTTAATATGAATATGTGCTTGGTTTAAAAAAAATAATGTAGGGGGCAAATTGTAACAAAGAATATTA
>CAKUZO010000068.1 GCA_934717895.1 uncultured Candidatus Melainabacteria bacterium
CCCCCCCCCCCGAAAGCACTTTTAATACTACTATTTTTCATTTTTCGTCCTTTCTTCTTAATTTTCTTCTAATTTGATGTTTTATAACGTTTTAAAACTGTATCTTTTATATAAGCATCATTTGATTTTAATGCTTTTAATAAAATTTCATCATCAGCTTTTGCACCGGCATTTACAAGCTGTTCAACAATTTTAGGTTGTTTCTTTTGAATAGCATAAGCCAATGGTTTTGTATAAGCAGCTTCTTTATTAACATCTGCTCCGTAAGCTATCAATGTTTCTACAATTTTGGCGTCTTTACTTCTTATTGCCATAACCAAAGGAGTTGTTCCGGCAAGTTCTTTGTTTGGATCTACACCGTTTTCAAGGAGCAATTTTACTGATGCATTTTGGTTAGAAATTATTGCAAAATATATAGCAGGAGTCTTCAAAAACGTTGAGTCAGGGCTCATGCCTGATTTCAAAAACAAAGTTGAAAGTTGAGTATTTCCCTCTGCTAATGCACTAAAAAAGTTGTAGGTATTGTATTTAATACCTTGGGCTTGAATTTTTGCAATATATGCTTGATGCATATCGGTTTCAGCATCTGCAAATGCAACTGTTTGCATTGCAACTAACATAAATAATATTGCCAATAACTTTTTCATAATTACCTCCTCATGCTTTATTTATATATAATAGCATTTTTTATTGATTTTGTACACTATTTATAGCTTCTTCTGTCGAAAAAGCTATATCTTTATGAGAAATAAGTTTTCTTAATCCCAAACGTAAGGTAGATACTGCAATTTCGCGATTATTGAATACAATAATCACACGCACATTTTTGGCTTTTAGAGTTAAAACTAATTCTTCTAACGCAAACACTGCCGAAATATCCATGCTCTTAATTGTCGAGCAATCAATAATAACCGCTTTGTTTTCTAAAACATCATCAATTCTTGATGCAATTTGTGATGCTGAGCCAAAAAACAAAGTTCCGTCAATGTGCATAATAACCGTATTATTTACAGTATCCTCATCTAAATAGTTTTCATTTGCAACTTCTGTATCTGAAAGTCCGACAAGGTTTACATTCATTTGTCTTGCAATATTTGCGGCAAATAAAATCGACGACAATACAACACCGACACCAACAGCAACCATCAAATCGCCAAACACTGTCAAAACAAATACCAAAAGCATTACAGCCAAATCACTACGTGGTGCAACTCTGATTAATTTAATAAATTTGTAATCTACAATACTTACACCAACCTTAATCAAAATTCCTGCAAGAACAGCAAGAGGAATTTTTGCGGCAATAGGTGCGAAAAATACAATTACCATAATCAAAAATATTGAATGAATTACCCCTGAAAGTCTTGTTTTACCACCACTTTTAATATTCACAACCGTACGCATTGTCGCTCCACATGAAACAACTCCACCAAACAGTGCCGCAACCATGTTTCCGATACCTTGCCCGATTAATTCCCTATTAGGATTGTGCTTTGTTTTAGTTAAAGAATCTGCAACCAATGAAGTCAAAAGAGAGTCGATTGAACCCAATACAGCTATTGTTAAGCCGATTGGAATAATAACTTTTATGTCAGCAAATTTTATTGCAGGAAGAGCAAATGCCGGAAAACTTCTTGGAATTTCCCCAATTGTTTTTACGTCAAACCCGAGAAGAATTGCTGCAATCGTTCCGATTATCAATGCTAAAAGAGCCGGCGGAATAACTTTTGCAACCTTTTTAGGCGTACAAAATACGATTAACAAAGCTAAAAGCCCGATTATAATTGTATGAATATCTGAACTTCCTACATTTTTTATTGCGTGGATAAAGCCTTCAACCGGAGTTCCAGAAAATTCAAGACCTAAAAAAGAATTTGTTTGCAATAAAATAATTATTGCACCAATACCACTCATAAACCCTGAAATTACAGGATATGGAATAAAATTAACCAATTTGCCAACTTTGAAAAGTCCCAGCATAATTTGAAACAATCCTGCAAGTAGAATTGATGCAAAAATCAAGCTTGTGTTATTAGAATGAGCTGCTAAAACAGATGCAATTACGACAGTTAAAGGACCTGTTGGCCCTGAAATCTGAGTCGGAGTCCCGCCAAAAATAGCCGCAAGCATTCCAACAATAATTGCACCGTAAATTCCGGCAGTTGCACCTAATCCACTGGATACACCAAGAGCTATTGCAAGCGGTAATGCGATTACACCGGCTGTAATTCCGCCTAATAAATCTCCCTTAAAGTTCCAAAATATACTTTTATTCATTTAATTTCCTCTCAAAGTCTAAAATATTGTCCTTTGCCTAGAATAACAGATATAAAAGATTTTTACAAGAAAAATTTTTATACCTGTTACAAATTCAAAAAATTCGGGAATTTATATAACATACTATTATTATATATAGGAGTCAGTAAAATGCGTAAGTTTGTTTATTTTTGGCTTTACTTTGTTGCAATAGTAGCATCATTAGGAGGTTTGCTTTCAGGGTTTGACACAGGTGTAATTTCAGGTGCGTTGTTGTTTATTAACCAAACTTGGGATTTGTCTGATTATTTGCAAGGCTTTTTGGTAAGCTCTGTCCTAATCGGTGCGGTTATTGGTGCCGCAACAAATGGAGTTTTAGCGGATATTTTCGGGCGTAAAAAAATTATTATTGCAACTGCATTAATATTTATCGTCGGCTCAATTCTTTGTGCACTTGCACCTAATATTTATGTATTGATTTTGTCAAGAATTCTTGTAGGTCTTGCAGTTGGTATTGTAAACTTTATTGTTCCACTATATCTTTCAGAAGTTGCACCAAAACAACTAAGAGGAACACTTGTTTCTTTATATCAATGGGCAATTACGGCCGGCATTTTGTTCTCCTATGTAATTAACGGAGCTTTTGCAAATGCTGTATACAGCTGGCGTTGGATGCTGTTTGCAGGTGTCGTTCCGGGGTTAATTCTTCTTGTTGGCATGACATTTTTGGGTGACACTCCAAGATGGTTAATTAGTAAGAACAGAGAGGAAGAAGCTAAAAAGATTTACCAAAAAATTGAACCTGACGCCGATGCTGACAAAGAAATCGAAGAAATTAAAGAAACTTTAAAATCTGAACTCGGCGAAAACAAAAAGATTAAGTTTAAAAAATGGATGATAATGCCGTTTGTTGTCGGTATCGGAATTATGTTTGCACAAATTTGCACAGGTATAAACACAATTATTTACTATGCCCCGACAATATTCAAAATCGCCGGATTTGACAGCAATACAAATGCGATTTACGCAACAGCAGGCATCGGATTAATAAACTTTTTAATGACAATTGTTGCTATATTCTTTACTGACAAATTTGGAAGAAAGCCTTTGTTATACATTGGTTTAACAGGCGTAATGTTAAGCTTAGTCGGACTCGGTTGTGCATTTTACTGGGCAGATATTCTCGGCGCAAACCTAAAATGGGTTGCAGTCGGAAGCCTTGCGACATATATAATCTGTTTTGCATTCAGCCTTGGGCCTATCGGTTGGATTATTGTATCAGAAGTCTTTCCGCTCAAAATACGTGGACTTGCGATGAGTTTGTGCACAGTTGCAAACTTTGCATTTAACTTCTTTGTAGTCGGAAGTTTCCCTGTACTTATCCACAGAATTGGCGGAGCTTACACATTCTGGATATTTGCTGCGGTTTCATTCTTGTGTATACTTTTCGTTTACTGGTTTGTTCCAGAAACCAAAGGAATTTCACTTGAAAAAATCGAATCTAATTGGATTAAAGGCGTAAGACCGAGAGAATTTTGATAGCTACCAGAGGCGCAGAGGCATAGAGGCATAGAGGCATAGAGGCATAGTCCTTTATGCTCGCTACGCTCGAAAAATTATACAAGCCCCTCTTTAAGAGCTTTTACGGCAGCTTGTGTTCTATCATCGACAACGAGTTTTTGAATAATATTACAAACATGCGCTTTTGCAGTGTGTTCAGAAATCGTTAATTCTTGGGCAATTTCACTATTTGACATTCCGTCAACAACGAGTTTCAAAACCTCATATTCTCTTTGTGTAAGATTAGCATGCTGCTCTTTAAACATTGCACGTGACATTTGGCGTGGCGGAACAACTCCACAGTTTTTGTCACGTAAAATTGGAACAACTTGTGAATCCAACCACATAGCTCCGTCATTTACGGTCTTTATTACCATCTTTAAAATATCTGTATTAATGTCTTTCATTGCATAAGCACAAGCACCGGCATGAAGGGCATCTAAAACTTCTGCTTCACTTAGGTGTGATGTTAAAATTATAACTTTCGCTTTGTTGTTTATTTCCAAAATTCTTTTTGTAGCCTCAATTCCTGAAATATCTGGTAAGCCAATATCCATTAAAACCACGTCCGGACGGCTATGACGAAATTTCTCAACGGCTTCTTTCCCAGATTGTGCTTCTGATACAACTTTTATATCCTCTAAATCATCGAATAAGGACATTAAACCTACACGAATTAATTTTTGATCTTCTACAAGTAATACATTTATAGTCATAGTAATTTCTCCCTATATTACTTATAAAAGTTTTTTAAAGGTATTTAATCCCTTTAATATTGAATATAAATAGTAATATTATAAATACTTAATTCCGAAATATAATTTGCATTATTATATTTCAATTTATTTAATTAAATCTTAATATTTATTTGTAGCAAAAATATTAACTTTGGTTTATTATGTAAAATAATAAATATACATAAGGTAAACAATCATGAAATATTCAAATTATTCAACAGTTATAATAGGAAGCGGCATTGCAGGACTTTATGCCGCACTAAAAATAGAACAACAGGCAGAATTACCGGAAGGCATTTTGCTAATCACAAAATCAAAACTTGGCGAAAGCAATTCCAGATATGCACAAGGTGGCATGGTTGCTGTTATGAAAGAAAACAAATCTGACACAACTGCATCTCATATATCAGATACAATTAAAGCTGGTGCCGGTTTAAGCGATTTTAATACAGTTAAATTTATCTCAGAACATTCTGACGCTGTTGTAAAAGATTTACTTAAATTTGGCGTCGAATTTGATAGAGATGAAAACAATAAACTTTGCTTTACCAAAGAAGCGGCACACAGTGTAAGACGTATTCTTCACTCTGGCGGAGATGCAACAGGCAGAATGATAGAACAAGCACTTTGCAAAAAAGTAGCCGATAACGAAAATATTGATATCTACGAAGATACAGATGCTGTCGAACTTTTGGTTAGCAATAACGAATGTAAAGGGATTCTCGTTTACAACGACGCTACACAAGAATATGAAACAATTTATTCTCCTGCTATAATCCTTGCGACAGGCGGAATTGGACAATTATATAAATACACAACAAACCCAATCGGAGCAACAGGCGATGGACTTGCACTAGCCTATAATGCCGGAGCTATTATGCAGGATATGGAATTTGTACAATTCCACCCGACAGCACTTGCGATTGATTGTGGAGAAAACAGGTTTTTAATATCAGAAGCCGTCAGAGGAGAAGGTGCAAAACTTTGTGATGCAGATGGTGTTGAATATATGCAGAATTACGACGAGCGAAAAGAACTTGCTCCTCGTGATATCGTTACTCGTGCTAATTTTAGCGAAATGAGAAAACATAAAGTTGATAACGTTTATTTGAATGCGACTTGCATCGATAGCAAAAAACTTGCAAAACGTTTTCCAAATATTTCAAAAAAATGTCTTGAAAACGGGATAGATATTGCACATGATTTTATTCCTGTTGCCCCGGCAGCACATTATTATATGGGTGGAGTTAAGACAAATCTTCGTGGAGAAACATCTATTAACGGACTTTATGCAATAGGTGAAGTTTCCTCAACAGGACTCCATGGCGGAAACAGATTGGCAAGTAATTCGCTTTTGGAATGTGTTGTTTGTGCTTATTCTGTTGCAGATTATCTAAAAACACAAGAATTGAAATCTCCAAAACAAATTGATGAAACAATTAAATCAACATTGGATTTGTACACCAAAGAAGATGGAATTACGGAAGAATTGGATATTCCGGCATTAAAGAAAAAGCTGAAAGATATAATGTGGGATTATGTCGGGATTTTTAGAGATGAAAACTCATTGAAAACAGCACAAGAAAAACTTGAAGAACTCAGAAAAGAGTTCCCTCGTTCTTATAAATGCATCAATAGAGAAGAATACGAATTTCGCAACATGTTGCAAGTTTCAGAATTAATCGCAACATCAGCGTTAATGCGTAAAGAATCTCGTGGAGCACATTACAGAACAGATTTTCCGCAAACAAATGAGGAATGTGTTCATAGTATTATAACAAAAGAAGATAAGGTACCGGATTATGTTAAGTAAATTTTATGTAGAAGATCACGTTAAATCAGCATTAATGGAAGATATCGGCTATGGCGATATTACAACCGAAAATTTGGCAGAAGATACAGATTATTTAAAAGCAGAACTAAACACAAGATGTGACGGTATTCTCTGCGGTTGCGAGGTTTTCAAAACTGTCTTCAACGTGCTTTCAAACGATGTAAAAATAAAATTTTACTTTAAAGATGGTGATACAATTAAAAAAGGCGACAAAATCGCTGATGTTGAAGGCCCTGCAAAAGACTTGTTGATGGGAGAAAGAGTTTCCCTAAACTATATCCAAAGAATGTCCGGGATTGCGACAGAAACAAGAAAATACCAAGATGCAATTGCTCCTTACAGTGCCAAAATCGTTGATACGAGAAAAACTACTCCGAATTTCAGGGCTTTTGAGAAATATTCGGTTAAAATTGGTGGCGGAGCACTTCACAGGTTTAATCTTTCCGATTGTGCAATGATTAAAGATAACCACATCAGGCTTGCAGGATCTTTAACAAATGCTGTAAATAAATTAAGAAAAAATATTTCGCATGCCCATAAAATCGAAGTTGAATGCGACACACTTGAACAAGTAAAAGAAGCAGTTGACGTAAAGGCTGATATTATCATGCTTGATAACATGTCAGTTGAAACGATGAAAAAAGCTGTTGAAATCATTAATCATCAAGCGATTGTTGAAGCAAGTGGCAACGTAAACTTGTCAACCGTAAACGCAATTGCCTCAACCGGAGTTGATATCATTTCGTCAAGTGCAATTGTTGCAAAAGCTCCAACATTAGACTTGGGATTTGATATGTAATTTTCATATGTGAATAAATAGATTACTGAATATCTTGAATGAAAAGGACTTATTCACTTATTCATTTATTCTCCTATAAAATTGTAAACATTTTTTAACCTACTAGCAAAAAATATTTTCCTTTGTTTTAGAATAAATGTAGAAGACATTACAATTTATTTGGTGAAAAGATGAAGATAAGTAGATTACAACGTGATATTACCCTAAATCAGGGTACATCAAGGCTCCATTCGGAACCCCAGAATTTTAGGGAGAAAACTAAGGGAGCTTATGACAATAATAGAGGATATAGTGCGAATTATAACGGCAGTTTTACGGGTAAGAGTGAGGCTGCCGTTAATGTTGCTAAAAAGGGCGGTATATTTGCCAGCAAATGGTTCAATAAATTTTTAACATATACAAATGACCACAACGTAGCAACAAGTGCATTAGTTGCCCTCGGCTTAGCGGGTGTTATGCGTCCGGCAACAATTCTTGCACTTCCTGGGAAAAAGGATAAAGAAGATAAAATTTATGCATCAGGGCACTCAATGGCATCTGCAATCTTAGGTTTTGTAGCATCAGTTATCGTTACAAGCCCTCTTGATGGTGCTGTCAAAAAAATATTCGGCTCAGATGGATATCTTAAAGACAAAGATGGTAATATCATAAAAGACAAAGACGGGAAACCTAGAATTTTCAGTAAAAAACTTTTTGAATTAGCAGAAAAAGAAAAAGCCCTTGAAGCTAAGGCAAACGCAAGAGATGCAGCCGGAAAAATTATAGATAAAACATCAAGAGCGGCTTATAAAGCAGTAAAACGCCACAGAGCAGCACTAGAAACTCTTGTTAAAAATATTCCTGATTTTGTTATTGCAATTCCAAGATCAATTCTTACAATTGCGTTAATTCCGCCAATTTTGAAATATGTTTTCGGTGTTGAAAAGAAAAAGAAACCTGAACAGACAGAAGCCCCAAAGGATACAAATAATATGAATACTCCAACAAAAATGGATTTTATTGAAAAACCGGCGTTTAAAGAATTCAAAGGAGGTGTTCAATAATGAACGTAACATTAAACTCTTTTAATTCTTATAATCAATATAATAAGCAAAATCTTCAATGTTGCAAACCAAAACCACAAAGCTTTACGGCTAATCCTGTGCAAGTTGCTGGCGATGTTATTGACCTGGTTGCAGAACAAGCAACAAAAGAAAAATCGGGTTTCTTTAAACCTTTTTCAGATTTTTATGACAGATGTACAGATAGTATTGCAAAACATTTTACATCTAAAATTGTTGACAGCAAGCCGATGAATACAATTGCTGAAAAATTGAAAAACAGCGATAATTTGTTCCAACACTGTTTGACCCTAGGGTCTTTGATTACAAGTGGTTTGTATATGGAAAAAACTTTGACAAATGATAAACTTGACAAAGACAGAAAGCAAACACTTGCGGTAAACCAAGGCTTGACATTCTTAGTATCAACAGCAGGAGCTTATTCACTTGATAAATATTTAAAAAACTGGTGGGAAAATACAACTTCTAAATACATCGGAACTCAAATTAATGATGAAAACTTTGCCAAAAACTTCAAGGGTATCAATCAAGGTATCAATGAAATCAATAAAAAGCTTAAACAAAATCCAAATGGCGATGTAAATCAAATTGCAGACGAAGTAAAAGAAGCATTGAAAATGCCTAAAAAAGGTGAAAAAGGATATGCAGGTTATACTGAATTCCTTGAACACGCAGTAAAAGGGGCTATTGAAGATGCGGATGACAGCGTAAAATCAGTTGAAAAACTAAAACTTGACAAATATACAGATAAACTTGTTAAGAATGGCAAAATTGCAGAGTTATCATCTGAACTTAAAGGCAAAATAAAAGGCATGGGCTTGTTAAGAACAATGTTGGTATTCGGCTTTGTTTACAGATACTTCGTGCCGGTTGTAGTAACAAAACCTGCAAACTGGTTGTGCGAAAAGTATTTGTCACACAAACAAGCTAAAAACGAAGCAAAAGAAGACCAAACTCAAAAAGCCTAAAATATAAAAATTAAATAATCATTTTGAAAACTTAGAATATTAGCACAAACGATTAGTGAGTGCTAATATTTTTGTTATTCAGAATCTAGTATCAAATATGATAGTTTTGAGTCGTATTCCGCCTTTTGCTCACTCGCGCCGAACGCAATATGTGCGTTCTCATCGCTATCGGTTCCTTTAATTACACAAATTATACAAAAAACAAAAAATATTGGCCCCGATGCGATTCGAACGCATGATCTTTGGTTTAGGAAACCACTGCTCTATCCTGCTGAGCTACGAGGCCACTATCAAATTTTATCATAAAAACGGAGATTTTGCTCTCCGTTTTTCGGTTTTTCAACCGGCTGTCAACCAAAATTATTATAATACAAAATCTAGGATTATAACAACATATAAG
>CAKUZO010000069.1 GCA_934717895.1 uncultured Candidatus Melainabacteria bacterium
GAAAAATTTTACCAATTTCCTAGATAACGCTTTTGACGATGCACGATTATTGTTTTTGACGAAGTCCGTTCTCCCCACTGGAACGGTTATTAAAGGTGGGGCTTTTAGAAATTATTGGAAAAATTTTACCAATTTCCTAGATAACGCTTTTGACGATGCACGATTATTGTTCTGACGAAGTCCGCTCTCCCCACTGGAACGGTTATTAAAGGCGGCGCTTTTAGAAATTATTAGAATGATTTTACCAATTTTCTAGATAGCGCTTTTGACGATGCACGATTATTGTTTTTGACGAAGTCGCCTCTCCCCTCTGGAACAGCTATTAGTGGTGGCGCTTTTAGAAATTATTAGAATGATTTTACCAATTTTCTAGATAGCGCTTTTAACGATGCACGATTATTGTTTTTGACGAAGTCGCCTTTCCCCACTGGAACGGTTATTAAAGGTAGCGCTTTTAGAAATTATTGGAAAAATTTTACCAATTTCCTAGATAACGCTTTTGACGATGCACGATTATTGTTTTTGACGAAGTCCGTTCTCCCCACTGGAACGGTTATTAAAGGTGGGGCTTTTGTAGTTTATTAGAATTATTTTACCAATATTCAAAGTAGCGCTTTTGACGATGCACGATTATTGTTTTTGACGAAGTCGCCTTCCCACCCTCTGGAACAGCTATTAGTGGTGGCGCTTTTAGAAATTATTAGAATGATTTTACCAATTTTCAAAAATGGCGCTTTTATAAATTTACGATTATTTGATTAACGAAAAATCTCATTATAGGCACATAAAATTCAGGTGAGGGGTACAAACTCTGAATTTCTCGCATTTAGCCAATATATTAAAACACCTCTTCATCAGAAGGAAAACGTCCTGATTTTACATCTTCATCAAACTGTTTTGCGCAAGACAAAATCAGTTCCTTCATATCGCCATATTTGCGTGCAAATTTTGGTTTGAAATCAGAAAATTTCCCAAACACATCATCAGACACAAGCACCTGAGAATCACAATATTTTCCGGCACCACAAGAAATTGTCGGAACTTTCAAATTCTCAGTAATATATTTTGCAGCCTCTTGCGGAACCATTTCCAAAACGATTGAGAAAACCCCAGCTTTTTCAAGTTCTTTCGCCTGTTTCAAAATTTCTTCAGCAGCCTCTTGCGTTTTTCCCTGAATTTTATATCCGCCCAATGTGTTCAAAAATTGTGGCGTAAAGCCCAAATGTCCCATAACAGGAATCCCTGTTTCGACAAGTCTTTTTATAACACTCAAAATATAATCGCTATAACCTTCAATCTTAACACCATTTGCACCGCATCTAATCATTTCCCCACAATTTTTAACAGCAGATGCTACATCAGTGTGATAGCTTAAAAACGGCATGTCAGTGATTACCATAGCATGCGAAACTCCACGAGCAACGGCCTTCGTAAAAATAGACATTTCATCGACTCCGATACTGTGAGTCGTTTCATAGCCCAAGGCGACCATCGCCAAGCTGTCACCAATCAAAACGATATCAATTCCAGCCTCGTCAATATATTTTGCCGTAGAGTAATCATAAGCAGTAAGGACAGAAAACTTCTGCCCTTCATCTTTATATTTTTGAATTGTATTTACAGTAATCTTTTTTACCATTACACTGCGCAACCTTGTTTTTCTTGTGTTTGATCAATCGAATTTTTTACACGCTGACCTTTTTGTTCTTTTCTGAACCAATAATAAATAGCTCTTGCAACTCTATTAGAGCTGTGGCGAACAAGTCCTTCTTTGCTATCTTCAATCAACTTTCTGGAAACGAGTCTGACACCCATTTTCCTCAAATTGTCTAAATCTAGCTTAACAGGATAAGATCCGGACAATTGGTACTTTTTAGCCAAGTTAGAAGGCATAAAATCATTCACCAAAACAGCATCAATAATTTTCTTACTACCGGCATGCTTAATCAAAGCATTTACATGGTCTGTAACACTGTAACCGTCTGTTTCCCCAGGTTGCGTCATAATGTTACAAACATATATTTTTTTAGCCTTTGAAATAGCAATTTCATGAGCGATTTCTTTAATCAAAAGGTTTGGAGTAACACTTGTATACAAGCTTCCAGGGCCTAAAATAATCAATTCCGCATCACGAATTGCTTCAATAACATCAGGCAAAGGTTTGCAAACCAGAGGATCTGTAAACAATCTCTTAATCTTACCATGAGCTTCCGGAATATTTGATTCACCGTGAATAATACGTCCATCTTCCATTTCAGCAACAAGTTTCATATCATCAAGAGTTGACGGCAAAACACGCCCTCTGATTGACAAAACGTTAGAAGATTCTTTAACGGCACGAACCATATCACCGGTAATAGAACAAAGCGCAGTCAAGAACAAGTTTCCAAAACTGTGTCCTTCCAAGCCTTCACCGGTCTTAAATCTATATTGGAACAACTTTGTAACCAAATCTTCATCATCAGCTAAAGCTGCAATACAGTTTCGAATATCACCAGGAGGCAAAACCCCCATTTCTTCACGCAATCTACCTGAACTTCCGCCATCATCACCGACAGTAACAACAGCAGTAACATTATTTGTAATATTTTTAATCCCGCGAAGCAACATAGAAAGTCCTGTTCCACCACCAACTGCAACAATTTTAGGACCTCTATTCAACTTTCTTCTTCTATATAAAGTTTCTAACAAAGCATGGTTTGAACCACCATCAATCATTGACAAATTAGTCTTCTGCCACCCCTTAAAGAACACGCCTGCACCAAACATTACAACCGCAAACGCAAGCCATTCTGTCGAAAGGTTTTGTGCAACTTTACGGATAAATTCCATCGTATAAAAAACCGGTTTAATGTCGAACAAAATCAACACGCCCAAAGTCATCAAAACAGCACCTAAAAATATAAGTGCAAACCATCTTTTCACCTGCAATCCAGGCATAAGCCACATCACATCTTCCGGCAATTTAACATTTTTTCTAAAATTCTTTATCACAATTTACCTTCTTCTATTCTACCCAACCTGACAAACATGCGTTTTTGTAATTTACAGGAACCGGAGTTATTACTCTGTGAGCCTGTTTTATCAAATCATACGAATTTGACAATCTGTTTGTAAAGTGTATTGTATCAGCTTTCACAACGGTTTTTCCGCCCTCAATATTTGAAACCTGAGATGTTGCCAAAAGTTGTTTCAAGCGCTGAATTTCAACATCAGTATTTTCATTATCTCGAGCAACTGAATTTACAGTTCCGTCAACATTATACATCTTTTCCAAGCAAATTTCATGTGCAACCGGAATATTAATCAATTCGCCGGTTTTTTCAGTAATTTCACCTGTTGCTCCGTAATAAACAAGCCACTCTGAACATTTTTTAATAGCTTTTGCAACAGAACAAGCAAATGCAAAATCTTCTGCACATCGTTTGTACATCGCACCATGCGGTCTTACATGCTCAATTTCCAAATGCATTGATTTTGCAAAAGACATCAAAGCCCCAACTTGATAAACAACAAGAGCTTCAATTTCGTCTTCATCTAAATCCATATCTCGGTACCCAAACCCTTGAATATCATCAAATCCGATGTGAGCACCGACTACAACATTTTTTTCCTTAGCTTTTAATAAAGCGTTGCGAATAGTCAACGGATCTCCGGCATGAAATCCACATGAAATATTAACAGAACTCGCGTAATCCAACAAATCAAATTCTGCATTATTCTTGTAAATTCCGAAACTTTGAGCTAAATCGATATTAAAATCAATATTTTTTATCTGTTTTCTTTCCATAGTATCTTGCATAATCATCTTCCTATATAATAAACCAATTATAACCGATAAAAAATTAATTACCAATATCTTTACATAATATTAATCAGGAATTTTTAAAAATTACAAATTAATGTATAAACAAACAAATTTAAGGACAAAAGCCAATAAAATTTGACAAATTTATACGTTCTTTTTTACCACTGATTGCAAGAATACAGATGAGAAAATTAATACCATGCCGATATAAAATGACAATGTAAAATCTTGAGCTTCACCCAAAAATAAAACCGCCAAAATAATCCCATATACCGGTTCCAAGTTTCCGGCAAGACTCACTGTAAAAGCAGAAAGAGTTTTCAAAACCGCAATATGTAACAAATACAATATAACCGTACAGAAAAATGCCAATAAAATCAGCCATAGCCAATCAAGCCCAATCGGCAAAATTTGTGTTGTATGTGAAATCGGGATATAAATCGGCAAAAACAATCCCATAAACAATGCGCCGCCAAAAAGTTCATAAAACAGCATAGAACGAGATGATTTGCCTTGCAAAATAGTTTTATTAAACAACGTATAAAGAGCAAACAAAGCTGCTGAAATCACACCTAAAACAATTCCAAACCGATAACTTGTATCAAAATTAAAAATCAACCCAATTCCTAAAACAGCAATCAAGCTATAAAAGAGTTCTAAAAAAGAAAATTTAGTCTTTAAAACCAACGGTTCCATAATAACAGTAAAAAAGCCAACCAACGAATAGCAAACAACACCAATAGATAATGTTGCATATTTCATGCTTCCAAAAAAGAATATCAAATGAATTGCTAAAAGAGCTCCTAAACCTGTAATTTTAAGTGCATCTTTAACATTTTCCGCAGGTTTCTTTTTCATTATCAAAAGCATTACAGAAAAAATAACAAATGCAAAAAGCATTCTATACCAAACAATCATAACCTCATTTAACGAAGTCAGTTTTGCCAAAAGTCCGGTAAACCCCGCAAGTAAAACAGAAATATGTAGTTTTAAATATTCCAATTTATTATTTTGCATACCTAAATTTTGCGTCATTTTTCAGAGCATGTCAAATAAATTTAAAAACCGCAATATATTTATTTTTGGGAATGCAAGTATTTAATAATTAATACTAAAACATTTACAGCTTGGAATTTAAAGCAAAAAGAACCGGCATTTACATATGAATTTAATTATGAAACGAATAAAACTATTCTAACATATAATGATCAAGGAAAGAAAAGTACAATTGAATATCCTGAAATTGTATTTAGAGATATTTTAGGACAAAAAATATATGCTGTACTAGACAACCAATACCTGCAAATAAAGTATTAAAAAATTTAGGTGCAGATTTAAAAGAAGCACGTATATAGCATTGTACCTGCACTAGCCTATTTTAGTTAATTCACTATTATAATATCCCTTGCATCATATCATTGAGTGCCAATTTCGCAGTACGAATTGGGGTTGCAAAAGATGTTCCTTCAATTCGCATATTTTGTGGGAAAAACAGCTCTGCTATATCGTCATAATTTTCACCACCATTTTTGAAAGATAATTTTTTCATATATTTCCATAATTCTGGTTTTTCATCACATTTCTTAAGAATATCTCTTAATTTCATACCAATAAAAGGATTTTTTTCGCTAAAAACAATATCAGTGCCAGGTTGCCCAGTAATATTGATACCATAAGTATTCTTTGTTGCTATGAATTCTCCTTTTTCATAATGTTGACAAAAACTTGAATTTCTGGAAGAAGAAAAATCAGAAATACGTCCTTGATTATTTAAAGAACCAACCCCTTCTGACGTTTTTGAATTTATAAGGTACCTATTAGTAGTTTTACTATGAAATATGCCACCATCACTATTACCACTTGCAAATAAAATTCTACTTCCTTGGGTAGAATGTAATTTATCGACTTCGGCACCTATTTCCTTAAAGATAGGTTCACATGCTTCTTTTAGATTACTTGTTTCAGAGCCTAAAGAACAATTAATATAATCATACCTTTTACCTTGTTGTAAATTTTTCATATGATTAATTAATTTGTTGTTATCTATACATGATGAACCATTTTGAATCCCTGCTTCAAATATTGTGTATTTGGCAAAAGGGTTACTTCTTTTGGCAAATATTTCAACTGCTTTGGCATGGGATAATTCATTGAGTTCAATTGGTAAATTTGCTGCATCAACACCATATGGCAACTCAAAAGCACTTCCATAACTATTATCAATAATTGCAATTTCTTTTGGTTTTATTGTTGCTTCTTTTAAAAATTTACCATCTTGATCAAGTATTCGAATGAGTACATTTCCATCTTTGGTAGTATCCTGTTTTAATAAGTTATAAACTTTATTATCTTTTGGATTAGTCCATTGAACTCGCGAGTAACTATCTTCAATTGTTTCAGATGTTAAGCGCTTTAGATCTTCAGCACTTGCTTTTGGATATAATCTTTGCACTGATGTTTTTATTTGATTTGTAGCTATTTGGTTCATTTTACGAGCTTGATTCATTTCGACTGTGCAAAACCTCGGTAATGCAATAGTTTTTCCATTAGGTGAATAAGTCAATGTTGGATTTATTCCATGAAAAATTGATGGTTCTCTTAATAACAGAGACTTTCTATTACCTGTTTCTAAGAATTTTATCATATTTTTGGCAACCCTAATACTATAATCAACTTTTGACATACAAATCCCCTTTAATCCCCTATATTGATATAAAGTATTTTAAATTTGAAAAATTGCTTTGATATTAAAAAATATTAATTAGGCGAGGTAAATAGAATTTATTCAAATTCTTTCAATAATGGAAACAGAATTTTTTATCATGTAATATTTAAAAATGGACTTTGCCGAAATAATCTTTTTAACCGTTCAACCTAAAAATATTTTATTTGAATGTTTTGGGGTACGGATAGATTGATTATTTCCTACCCCTCGAATCTAGATATATTGCCAACTTTCCCAAATAATACTTCTATCCGTTCAAGCCAAACTGGTTGTAAAAGAACACATGAAATGATTATTTGTAACACATGGTTTGATTATTTCGAGTAATGTTAATAATATTAATGATTTAAATTTAGAATAGATGATTTAAATATATAACATTTATAAGATGAAAACTTGTGAAGGTGGGAACCGCTACTGGCTTTTCCCACCCTACCGGCTGTTAAATCCGTTGCAAGTTGTGACAACTTAACATATGTATCATCCACAGGAACAGTAATTTGTTGAACCATTAATAAACCTCCTTATAAATTAGCTTCTTTATATATAACACCATAAGTTTTACTTTTACCCATAAATTCAGAAATACCAACAAAAAAAACATCTCCGTTATCTAAAGTAATGGCATTATAAAAATTATATTTGTCTGGAAGCTCTCCAAAATATTTAAAACTATTTGTTTTTGGGTCAAATACTTCCATAGCTTTAATATATTTATGGTTTTTGAGAATTGATTGATCTCTTATTTCTCCACCCCAAATTAAAATCCTTCCATCATTTAGTTGAACAGAATGCAGGCTTGAAAATGAATATGGTCTGTTTATTGCTAAACTTCCTAAATCATAAAACTTTTCTGTTACCGGATCAAATATTTCTGCTGAATTATATGTCTCTTTTGAACTTCCACTTATAATGATAACCCTGCCATCAGGTAACTTTTGTACTGTTGAAGCAGGAAAACTTGAGTTTCTATTCTTTAATAAATTTCCAGCACGTCTAAACTGTCCTGTATTTGGATTATATATTTCTGACACTCCTTCGGTTAACCAAAGAATCAATACTTCTCCATTATTAAGTGTTATTGCCTGTTCACTCGTGTCAGAAAGACGATATGGAATATTTTTATTTACACCACCCTTTTTAAAGATACTTACAACTGACTCACCCGCAAAATCAAACTGCTCTGTTTTTGGGTCAAATTTTTCAGCATATCTAGAGTTTTGTTCTCTTTCTAAGCGATAATTGATATTTTCTAATCCGTTTTTATCATATTTCATAGGAAGTTGGACTAAACCATTTGTAAGCAAAAGTTGTCCATTTTTTAGTTTTGCAAGACCATATTGCGACCGTGGAACTAACATTTTTCCTGAAACCTTAAATGTATCCATTTTTGGATCATATATATATGCATATTGAGTCCTTTTGCACATACTTAATTCGAAATCGGTTATAGCCATTTGCTTATACGGTTGGGGGCAGTATCCACCGGCAAAAAAGACTCTTCCATCATCAAGAGCAATATTAGCACCACGTAACCAGATTTTTGGTTGACTAATTTTTTAGAAACTATTTGTTTGTGGATTATATAATTCGTATGCTTGAATATACCTTTTACTCTCGGGAATTTTATTAGTTAAATCTAATGGTAGAATTTCAGAACTTGAAATTAAAATTTTTCCATCTTTCAATTTTGTAAGATTTGCATTACTATGTTCATATAGCATAGAACCAATATATTTAAAATTATTTAAACTTTTAGATAAAGTTATTTGTTGAAAACTTATAAGGCAAATAAATAATATTATTATATATTTAATCTTTTTCATCACTTCTCATTGCCCCTGCATATGGTTTATAATAAACACTAATTCGAGCATTTATTACACCTCACAACTGCTTTATACATATAAGATATTCCAAATCTATTAGCCATATGTCTAAAGCCAATAAAAATATTACTCAAACACAGTAATATTCTGTCAAAAATTTTTCAAGCATATAATTACAAAACTTTACAATTATAAAGAAATTCTATTTGTTTATTTAATAAATTTTTTAATTCAAATTTTTTATTTATTGTTTTTCTCGCGGAAGTTCTTATATTAGAATAGTTTTCCGGATTATTTAAGATCAAATTAACATTTTTTACAAGTAAATCTATATCATAAAAATCAACTAAAATACCATTGAAATTATTTTGAATTACCTCTTTTACTGGAGCAGTATCCGAAGCAACTATGCAACAACCTATAGCCATTGCCTCTAATAAAGACCAAGACAAAACAAACGGATAAGTCAAATAGACATGGCATCTGGAAACTTGTAATAATTTTATATATTCTGCATAGGGTAAATTTCCAACAAAATGAATTCTGCTTAAATCTAAATCTAGTTCTCGTAACATTTTTTGTTTAAAGGTATCATTTTTCAAGTGACAACCATAACAAACTCTATCCTCTCCACCAATAATCACTTGCATATTTGGTCGGATTTTTTGTAATTGTTCTACTGTTTTCATAAATTCAGGAAAACCTCTATATTCTATTATTTTAACCGTACAACGCCCGCACAAAGCCAAAACTCAATAATAATCTAGTAAAACACCCAATTTCTCTAAACAATCATTCTAACCGTTCAACCTAAAAATGTTTAATTTGACCGTTTTGCCGTACGGATAGATTGATTATTTTCTATCCCTCAAACGTCGATATATTGCCAACTTTCTAAAATAATACTTCTATCCGTTCAAACAAACTGGTCGTTAAAATACAGCCTTATAAGTCAGCTACTTGACGTGTAGGAAGTTTTTGTCTGAGTAAACACTAAAAAAGAGCCTTTCGGCTCTTGGTTTTAAATGGTGGGCAGGGGTAAGGACTCCGTTGACGAGCAGAAAAAGGTGACTAAATG
>CAKUZO010000070.1 GCA_934717895.1 uncultured Candidatus Melainabacteria bacterium
ATAATCAGTTAGTGCTGTTTTGTATATTTTATCTGTTCTCGGATTTTTTATGTCGATAGGCGTTATGTTTCCTGACTTGTCAACAAAACTTGCACTTTTAAGTTCTCCGTCTTTTCCAATAGTGTATTGAAGCCCTGATACATGTACAATTCCCGGTTTGTTGTTTGTATTTATAAGAGATTTTGCGGAAACTTTTAATGCATCTACAATTTCTTTTTCTGTGTAATTCGCAACAACCATTTTATTTTTGAAAGGCGAAATGTCTTCTAACCATCTTGTGTCTAATTTTCCTGCTTCAAAAAAACCTCTTAGGGTTGCTGAGCCGAACATTGCAATATCGGTACCAAGTTCCTCTTTCATGCAATCGCAAAGAAAATTTCCATGGGGATTCGGTTCAATAGAAGCATTTTGAGGTGGAGGTGGTGCTGAATTAATGACTCCGACAATCTTCGGTTTTCCGACAATAAATTCAAACAAATGTTTAACGACGGGATTTCGCTTAAAGACACGTGTGCTTGTAACATTGTTTTGTACTTTTGTCAAAACTCCTTGATTGCTCCATTCGACGTTAAGCACACCAAAATAATTGCCGTCACGCCCCGCTTGAGTTATAACAACAGGTTCGCCTGATTTTGAATTGAATAAGTTTACTCCCGGCTTGACATCTTGTACTAAATTGTGTGAATGCCCGCCAAGAATAATATCGACTCCGTCTGTGTTTTTTGCGATTTCTTGGTCGTAACCAAAGCCGACATGAGAAAGTAAAATAATTTTATTTACGCCCTGTTTTTTTAGATTATCGACTTCTGTCTGAATATCCTGAATTGTTGATTTAATGTTGTCAACTTTTAATTCTTCAAAGATTTTTCCATATTTAATTCTTGAAAACAAATCTACCGGAGCAGCTCCTATAATTCCGTATTTGGTTCCGTTTATTTCTTGAATGTATGATTTTTGAATTTTATCATGTAGTGGGTTTTGCGGCTTTATATTAACATTACAAGCAAGCATTTTGTATCCCATTTGTGGGATAAGTTCTGCCATGTGTTCCTGCATGTCGCATTCGTGATTTCCGACGGCAGACGCCATTATGCCCATAATATTTTGAGCTTCAACCATAACTTTGTTAGCCGGAACCGGTTCTCCAAGTTGGATATCGCCAGAAGACAGCTTTAATTTGTCGGTCGGAGTTGAAGGTGTAAAACTATCAAAAGCATTTGATGCAGAAATGGTTCTTTCCATGTTAATGGATTTGCCATGAAAATCATTGATATAAAAGATGCTTGTCCTGTTATTAGGTTCTGTTTTTCCGACTGACGAGTTCTTTGAAGCCGTCTGTGAACCATAATTTATTTGAAATTTGTTAAATACTGGCATTATCATCTAATCAAATCCCGAATATATTAAAGTCTCTAAAAAAAATTTTTGCTAGTTTGTAATAAAAGGTTTACAAAATTTATAATACAGGTAGTCATAATTAAAATAATTGGAAAATTTTCGCTTAAAAAACTATTGTGGAATGTGTTTTTGCCAGTCAGCGTCAAGAGTTTTTATAAATCTGTGTGCTTCAATTACGTCGTCATAACTTATTGGTTCAGGCCCTTCTTGAACTTCTAGTGGTTCGTAATTTTTTACGTCAATATTATTTATGCCTAAAAAAGCGACTCCAAAATCTTTTCCGCAATGTTTGCAAGAAAGTCCGACTACCGTAAGTCCCTCTTCTTCTCGCTTGATTGTGATAGAGTCTTCGTCAAAGCCGTTTTTACAGTGTGAACAGCATAGGTTTGAGAATAATTTTTCGATTTTCTTTTTCATAAGTCCTCTCTTTATATTATATAATAAAATTTTTTATTAAAAAATGTTAATTTTACCTCAATCATGGGTATAATATAAGTGTAGCGAATTATATATGTCGTTTCATTTCGCTAGAGCTAACAGATAGGAGTGTTATCATGGAAGCTATTAATTTAATTCTATTCGGATTTATCGTTTACACTGCATTAATTGTAGTACCAAGCATCTGGGAAGAATTAACAACAGAAAGCTAAATCCTTTCAAAATCTTAGACGTAATTGTTTGGTGAGAGTTCCTTTTTTCGAAAAGAAAATCGGCGTGTGTGATGGTTTGAGTTTTTAAAAGTGTAAGATGTACGTTAATTAGTTTAACGTCTGGTTTTGCATGCTGATTTTCTTGGAGAAAAATAGCCTAAGTGACAGGTGCTACGCACGAAGTCCTCTGTAACAAAGCAGCTAAGAAGCTAGGAAGCGAAGCAGTTAAGTTTTTGGAAGTTGACAAGACGCTAAGACGATAAGTTCGTAACAAAATAATTACGAAGTCGTCATTCTGAAAGCTTAGAAAATTACTTGTTAAAAATTATGCCAAAATCCCTTCAATCGTTTCAATTGAGCGTTTTGCCATCAATTCTGCTTTGAGCTTTTTGTTTTTGCGTTCTTTTTTCGGAAGTTCTATCGGTTCTACAATTCCCCAATTTGAATTTATCGGTTGGAATTTTTCATGGTTTTCATCGCTTATGTATTGTGTAAGTGCGCCGAGAACTGTTTCTTTTGGCAAAGTTAATAGTTTTTCATTGTTTAATGATTTTGCCATGTTTATTCCTGCTAGCATGCCTGTTGCGATTGATTCTGTGTAACCTTCCGTACCTGTAAGCTGTCCGGCAAAGAACAAATCTGCTCTTTCACGAGCTTGTAAGGTTGGATTAAGAACTTTTGGGGAATTGATAAATGTGTTTCTGTGCATAACGCCGTATCTGATAATGTTTACGTTTTCAAGTCCCGGAATTGATTGCAATAACTCTTTTTGAGCTCCCCATTTTAGGTTGGTTTGAAAACCTACGAGGTTGTAAAGAGTCTTAGCAGAATTGTCTTGGCGCAATTGAACTACTGCGTAATTCTTTTCTCCCGTGCGTTTGTCGATTAGTCCAACCGGTTTCATTGGCCCAAATCGGAGAGTGTCTACTCCGCGAGATGCCAAAACTTCAATTGGCAAGCAGCTTTCGAAAAATTTTGCGTTCTTTTCAAACTCTTTTAGCTCGATTTTTGGCGCATTAATCAGGATATTGTAGAAGTTTGCGTACTCTTCTTTGTTCATTGGGCAGTTAATGTAAGAAGCTTCTCCCTTGTCATAACGGCTTGCATAAAAAGCTTTATCAAAATTTATACTGTCTTTTTCAACAATTGGCGCAATTGCATCAAAAAAGTGTAAGTGTTCGCTTTTTGTGAATTCTTTAATAGAATTTGCAAGACTTTCTGATGTCAAAGGCCCTGATGCTACAATTGTGTAACCATCTGGAATTTCTGTAATTTCTTCTTTTATTACATTGATATTTGCATCGTTATTAATTCTATCTGTTACAGTTTGTGAAAACAGCTCTCTGTCGATTGCTAAGGCGCTTCCAGCCGGCACAGCATATTCTCTGGCTATCTTAATCAGTTCTCCGCCTAAAAGTTCCATTTCTTTCTTTAAAAGTCCTGATGCGTTAGAACAATCTGCGGCTCCTAAACTGTTAGAACAGACAAATTCTGCAAACTTTTCTGTTTTGTGAGCACCGGTTGTTTTTTGGGGGCGCATTTCATATAAATTTACTTTAATTCCTCTTTTAGAAAGCTGTAAAGCAGCTTCTGAGCCTGCTAATCCGGCTCCGATTACGTTTACTGTGTTCATATTACTAGCTTAACCCAGATAAAAAGTCTAGTCAATTTATTGTGAACGAAGGAGTATTAAGTTTTATTAAAATAATTGTTATATTTGTAGTAAATAACTTGCAAAAAACTTAAATATTAAGTATAATAAATACACTTAATACATTTATGCCTTAATTTTTCTTAAAATTTCTTCGAAAAATAGCAATAAGTGTAATTTATAAGTTTTATAAATATGTGTGTAGTCATGGAAATTTTAAAGTAGGGACATGTCAGTAAAAGCAATAAATTCAGCAATTAGTGCTCCTAAGCACAATAAACTTAATGAAAATAATAAACATCAGCAATCGTTCACAGGTAGTTTTAATCCGATAGTGACTATTATGGACGGGATTGAAAAAGGTGGCTTTGCTGCGTCTTTTATTGCACAAGACGGCATCGGCATGGTTGCACCGAGAATTGGTGAAGGCTTAAACCGTAACAGAAAAGTTGATGAAAATGGTAAAAAAACAGGACCTTTGAACTGGGAATTCGCACGAAGAGAAGGTATTCGAGAAATTCTTAGTGGCCCGAGTGCGTTTTTAATTCCTCTTGGAATTTTGACAGTTTTGAAAAAGACTTCCGGAACTGCAAATAATGTTCATGTTAATCACATAAATGTTTTGGGGCAAAATTTTGCAGAATATGCAAGTGCTCACCCTGAGCAGATGGCAGATGCAACGGCTTTCAAAAAAGGTTATTATGCTCAAATCTTTGAAAATGCTCTTCATCATTCAACAGATAAGGGTTTGAAGGAAGATGAATTAAAGCAAACTGCACAGTCGTTTGCTGATAGACTTGTAGAGGCGGAAAGCAAACGAGCTGGTAAGGATAAAAAAGGCGCAAATAAATTGATTGGTGATATTGTGGAAGATTACATGAAACTTCGTAAGCAGTATGCGTCGCCGTCAGCTAATGAATTTGGTGCCATTATTGATATCCCGGGAAAAGATAAAAAACTTGGAACAAACATCAGAACTCTTATTCAGAGTTTAACAGATTATTCCGGTGATGCTCTTCAAAAAGTTAATAAAAAACTTGCCAAAGATTCAAGTGCAAATATAAAAACAGTTGTTGAGAATTTTAACCTTCACAGAGCAGGAACTCGTGTCCTTGCAAATTTAGGCATGTGGTCTGCCGTTGTCGGGTTTTATACTTTGATTCCTAAGCTATATAATATGGGGCTAAAACAAGATCCGGGACTTAAAGGGCTTGTTGAGGAAGAAGAAGTTTCATCTGTTGCTAAGCAAATAGAAAACAACGAGAAAAGTAAAGACAACAAAGATATATCCTTCGGAAGTGCAGGTGGAACAATTTCTAAAATTGGTGATACTGCAATAAAAGAAGGTGGTATTGGGAAGTTGTTGAAAAAATTTGAATTTAACGGAGCTTCAATGTCAGTTCCTGCTATGTTGACTTTGTTATTTGGCTTCTGTTTCCCTCCAAGATATATCAATGCGAAAAGTGATGAAGAAAGAAAAGAAATCGGTGTTCGTGACATTACGAGTTTTACTGCGATTTTGTTCGGTGCAAAAGCGTTGTCAAGAGGTTTTTCTGATGCTTTTGCCAAAATGTCAGGTTTAGCATTGAATATTAAACCGGAAGATCATAACAAGAGCATATTGCACAAGGCTAAAAATTACGTAACAGCAGGTGCCGGAATTGATGTATTGTCAAGTGAACAAATTGTTTCAAAATACAGCAATATTCAAGACTATAAAGACGGAATTAACGGTTTCTTCACATTCTTGGAAGAAAACGGTGGTAATCCGAAAAAAGTTTTGAGTATGGATAAGGATGTAAAAGCACAAGCTGAAGAAATTATGAAAAAATTCGGTGACAACAAGTCCTTGAAAGAAGCTACATTGGAAGAACTTCATGAAGCTTTCAAAAAGGCAAAAGGTTCTGAAATGTTAAATAAAATTTACACTGCTTTTGCAACTAAGGATAACAAATTCATAAACAGGGCAAAAACATTGAATAGTGCATTTGGTTTTGCATCTACATTGGTACTTGTTCCTGCATTTATGATGTGGCTTGCTCGTTATTGTGAAAACATGACGAAAAAAGCTATTGCGCAAAAGAAAAATGCTGCTCAGTCAAAAGTTAATGTTGCTCAAAATCAACAACAACAGCAACAAGTTAAACCGGTTATTGCTTCAAATGCGCCAACAATGGTTGGATTTTTGAATAAGTAAAAGTTTTTTATAGATAAATGATTAAAAATCGTGTTTTTACGGACACGATTTTTTTTTGTTAATTAATAGCAAAATTAAATTATATAAAATACAAGATTTATTAAAAAATCTGCAACAAGCATATAGATTGTAGATAGTATTGCTGCTTTTGTTGTTGAGGTTCCGACTTCTTTGGCGCCACCTTTGGTTTCATAACCTTGTGTTGCACAAACAAGTGAGATTAGCCCACCAAAAATTGTAGCCTTAAATAAACTGATATAGATATCTCTAGTTGAAATCCAAAGCCAAGCAGAAGTCATATACCTTGCGGGGTGCAAGTCGATTGTTGCATGTGAAACGAGCATTCCGCCAGCAATACCAACAAATTCTGCAAGAAGTACGACCATTGGAACAGTTATAATTCCGGCAAGAATTCTTGGGGTAAAGTAATATCCGACAGGGTCGACTTTTAGGGTTTTAATTGCGTCAACTTGATTTGTAACTTGCATGTTCGCAATTTCCGCAGAGATTGCAGTCCCTGCACGAGCACCGATTGCAAGAGCAACAAATCCTGGTGCAATTTCTCTAATCATAACAACCGCAATTGTTCCACCGATATAGGCTTCGGCACCACTCATCAAAAATTGTTTTGAAACTTGAATTGCAATAACGGCAGCAGCAATGAATGCAATTATAAGAGAGATCGGTATGGAGTCATAGCTGATAGTGGCAGCTTGTGCTAAAACCTCAGAAAATCGAACCTGAAACAGATATTTAACACTTTTTATAAAATTTTGAACGCATAAACCTAGAAATTCAAGCACGATATCCTCCTTAGTGCTGATTATAACATGAAAAATAAAATAAGAAAAAACCTCTTGACAAAGTTAGATGTCTAACTATAATATAATTATATGAAAGAAATGTTATCTTTGGTATCAAAAATTCATGAAAAAGGAAACCGTTTTATTATTGAAGAATTAAAAAATAACGGTGCAGAAGGACTTGCTCCAAGTCATGGTGATATTCTTGTTTGTCTTTACAAAAACAGTAAAATGACGATGAAAGATATTGCGAATTGCATTCATAGGACAAAGCCAACGGTTACAGTTTTAATTGATAAACTTGAGAAACTAGGATATTTAAAAAGAGAATTATCTGATAAAGATAATCGTTGTACGTATATTGTTTTGACTCAAAAAGGTGAAGATTTTAGAGTGATATTCGAAAAAATTTCAGAAGAATTGAATAAAATGTTATACAAAAATTTATCACCGGAAGAGTCTGAATTAATAGAAAAACTTTTAAGAAAAGTAGTAAAATAAAAAAATTTTACAGTAATAGTTAGATGTCTAACAAAAGGAGAAAACATTATGACAAACTTTAAAAAAGAAGAAATCGGAAAAATTAGTGAAGTAGGCAAAAATTATGAAAACGGCAAAGCATTCTTGCATGATTTGTTAGGATTAACAAGCTGTGAAATTTCTGTTAGTGCAATGCCTGCCGGAGTAAAATTGCCTTTTAATCACAAACACAAACAAAACGAAGAAGTTTATATTTTTTTAAAGGGTGAAGGTTCAATGATTTTAGATGGAGAAGTTGTTGAATTCAAGGAAGGAACTTGTATCAAGGTTCTTTCAAATGCAGTTAGAACAATGGAAGCAAAAACTGATTTGGAATATATTTGTGTTCAAGCAAAATCAAACAGCTTGGAACAATTTGGACTTGGTGATGCTGAATTGTGCTAAAATGGAAAGGGGCAATCTTGCCCCTTTTAAATAAGGAATAAGAGTATAAAAACTTACTGCTTATGGCAGGTTGTTGAACCAAATGTATCAAGTATAGAATGTAAAAATAAAACATGCCACTCTGCCGAGAAAAAGGTGACTAAATGTCACGTTTTTCGAGAGGTAAGGAATCGGAGCTTCAGCTCCTTTACGAGTTGCTGTAAAGGGTCACATGGTTTGATTATTTAGTTCACTTAGTTTGATTATTTTGGGTAACAAAGTATTAAATTTTTTAATTAATTAGTAGGTCGTGTTGGACTATTTTCATCCAACACGACAAATTCTTTGCTAGAAAATTTAACGTCGTGTTCAATGAAAATTGTTGAACACGACCTACGACTGTTTCCAGTCAGATTCGTGAATTTGACCTATTAGCTAATCATAATCAATCTCCCAGCCGTTTTCCATAACTGATGCGGCACAGCCTGAGCCGTATCCAGAGTAATTTTTCCCTTTGACTTTACATGTGTACCCTACGCCTGATGACCAGTAGTATTTTTTGTAGTTGTCTTTTCCTCCCCTTGTAATCGCATAGACCATACCTCCTGCTGGCAAAACGGAGCCGTCAGAAGCTAAAAGCAAGTCGAAAAAATCATATCCAAATTGATTTGGGCCTTTAAATCCGTTTATATCAAGTTCTATTTCAGCAACGAAAGTTTTAGACTCTTTTGAATCATCAACGGGTTTAATAATGGATCTCTCGAAGTCAAAATAAGATCCGTCAGATAATACAAAAATCATACCACTTGGGTCTGCAACACATTGACTTCTATTACTAACTTTATATGATATTGTATATATTTTTCCTATATTTTGGTTACAATATGTAGAATCAGTTATATTTCCCGTTTTTGAATGCATTGCACTGTATTCTTTTTTACTGTAACTTTTGGCAATATTAAAAACTTTTCTAAATTCAGGTTGTAATCTGTCATATAAATCGTCCTGACTTAGAGAATTGTTTGTTAATATTTGTCCAAAACTCGTATCACTCAAATCTGTAACCCCTTCATTTGCGATAATCATTTTAAAGCCGTTTTGCAGAGTTGAAACTGATTTTTTCAACTGATTCGCCAAAACTTTTTTCTGGTAATTCGCAATTAAACTCGGTATAGTCATTGCAGCAACAACACCGATTATGCCAAGGGTGATTAGTACCTCCGCCAATGTAAAGGCTGCTTTTTTAGAAGGTACATACGATGCAGAACCTAGTCCATGCGACCCTGAAACAAGTTCAGGGTGACGATTGTTATTTACTGCGCCTCGCGATAAACGGCACCGTTCGCAATCACATCGAAAACTGGACGTTTCCGCTGATTCTTGCTCACCTCTCACTTCGCTCGTGCCTCTGCTCGGCTTGTCAAATCCACTATTGACGGGAGCAACGCGATTGCCCCCCCCCCTCCCGAGAGCGCTTCTCAAATCTTGTTTCATCTAAAATCTCCTCTATTTCTAATACATTTCAAT
>CAKUZO010000071.1 GCA_934717895.1 uncultured Candidatus Melainabacteria bacterium
TTGTTGCGGCAATTACTTTGCCAACACTTATTAAAAATTATCAAAAAACTGTTTGGGTTAATCAGTTGAAAAAGACTTATTCAACCTTAAATGAAGGCTTTAAGCAAATGGCTGCAAGTGAAGGTTGTACAACGTTGCGATGTGCTGATATAAGTGAGGATTCACCTATTACAAAATTAGATTTTACAAAAGCTAAAACAAAAGAAAAATTTGTAAAAACTTTTAAACTGGAAAATGTCTATGTTGGAGGCGTGCCAAACAATAGTATTTATGGTTACGAAGTAAAGAATTTGTTAGGTGGTGATGAAGGTTATTTTAGTGAGGCTTTTGGAGGTTATGATGAATCATTAGTGGGCACAACATCAAGTGGAGAGATAATATCTTTCTTTCATACAGAGGAGGGCTCTATTATCGTTGTTGATATAAATGGATTGAAATCTCCAAATACTCTTGGTCGTGATATTTTTGCATTTGGTGTTTTTGATTTTAATGATACGGTAATGGTAGCACCTTATGGTAGTAAAAAGTGGTATGAAGGCCTGGTTGCTGGAGGAATACTAGATGAAATGTCTGAAGAGGAAAGAATTCAAACAATAAATGATGATTGTACGACAACAGATACGAGTACGTATGGTGGTATATACTGTGCAGAAAAAATCATCATGGACGGTTGGAAGATGAATTATTAGAAGTGCTGGTTAGGCTTTCTAGCCCAACAATGTGAATATAATACTAGATTCTGAATAAGACGAAAATCTACGCTGGACGCTAGATTTTCGTCTTTTCAGAATCTATTGTTAATATTGCCTGTATAGGGTTTAAAATAAACTTTTGTAAACAAATTCCGTTTCTTTGAAATTTGCCTGCTCAAAAATTTTTCTTATATATAAGAGAGAGAAGAGTAATATGGCAATACATTTTGAAACGATAAGAGAGAAAATTAACAAGCTTGATACGCTTGCAAGTCAAGTCGATATGACAAAACCGAACACTATTTTTCAGCCCAATGAAAAACCTTCTGTTGCAGAACGAATGAATAAGTTTTTTGATGTTGCTGACGGTAAAAACCCTGAATGGAATGTCTAGCTGGAACTTTCTGTTTGTTGGATTTCAGCAGAGTGTGATAATTTAAATTTCGTCAACAGAAATACTTGTAATACCGGAATTTCTTGCACTATCCATAACTTTAACCATTGCACCATGGGTTGAATCGGCATCGGTCTTAATCAAAACGCCGTCCGGATAATTTTTTGCTTGCGCTTTAATAGTGCTTTCCAATTCATCTGCCGGAACTTCTTGTCCTTCAATGTAATATTTGTCCCCAGAATCGACCATTACTGTCATAATTTTAGTTTCTTTCTGAACTTGTTCTTGTGCAACATTTTCAGGCACCGTCAAGTTCAAGCCTTGCTGATCTAGCATTGGTGCAATTACCATCATGATAATCAGTAGTACCAAAAAGATATCTGTTAATGGTGTGATATTAATTTCGTTGAATGTATCTCTGTTTCTGGACATTTTTGTTTTTCCTTGTGTTGGTTTTGTTGTCAGGCGATGCCTGATTTGTTTGTGAGAAGTGAAATGTGAAAAGTGAAAAGACCGTTTCGGTTTAGTTGTTTATGATGTTGGGCTAGAAAGCCAAATCTATATATTTCCGAGCGGAGCGAGCTATTAGCCTTAGTGCCTTAGAGCCCTAGTATCTTAGTATCTTTTGGCTATGCTCTTTGCCTCTAATCAGCTATTTAGCCACCTACCTGCTTACCCTTTTCCAATTCTTTCTGTTCTTTTTTACTCAAAGGTTCGCCGGCAACGATTAGTTTTTTATATTCTGCATCTTGGGCTGCATTCATTATTTCCATAATCTTTGCGCTCTTAACCTTTTCGTCTGCCTTAACCACAAGCTCGGCTTTTTCAAGTTGCGGTTTAAGGTTTGTCAATTCACTTGCAAGACTATCTTCTGTAACAGGTGTGCCGTTGAGGAACATATTTCCCTCTTTTGTAACTGATACGGTTGCATTTTTCTGTTCAATAGAAACTCCGCTGTTTATCTCCGGAACGGTTATGGAACTATCATTAGACTGGAATGTTGGAGCAACAACCATCATTATGATTAGCAGTACCAAAAAGATATCTGTTAATGGTGTGATATTTATTTCTGTGAACAGAGCTTCTTTGCCCTTGCTGTTTTTCATTGACATTTTGGGTTTCCTTGTTAATTTTTTGTCAGGTGATGCCTGATTTGTTTGTGAAAAGTGAAACGTGAAAAGTGAAAAGTCCGTTTCGGTTTAGTTGTTTATGATGTTGGGCTTTCTAACCAATCCAACTTACTTTTCTAAATAGTTCGCAATGACGAGAGTCGCATTTGTAATGGACTTTGCATCTGAGTCGCTTAGCTGCCTAGCTGCATAGCTGCTTTCTTACAAAGATATATTCGCATTGCTAGGAGTTGTTGATTCGTCGTTTGAATCTACAAAACTCAAGAATAACAATTTGATTAATTGGAAGTCGTCTTCATAACGTTTTACGATTGATTGAAATGAGTTGTAGAAGATTACTGCAACAATCGCAACGCCCAAACCAAAAGCAGTAGCAATCAATGCTGATGCAATACCTGATGCAACGGCTGCTGATTGGTTACCTTGTGCTGCCAAGTCTTGGAACGTAAAAAGAATTCTTACAACTGTTCCGAACAAACCTAAGAATGGAGCAACACCACCGATTGTACCTAAGATTGTTAGGTGACTTTCCAATTTTCTTGATGCCAAAGACGCCGAGATATCAAATGAACGAGAAAATCCGCTTTTCTGTTCAGAGAAAATTCGAACTGCTTCTTCTGTAACACCGCCAATAACTCCGCCACATTGAATAGCTAAGTTTTGAGCTCCATCAAGGTTGTTTTTTGCTAATTCTTTTTGAAGTCTTGGAATAAATGACACGACATCTCTTTTGTTCTTTTGGTAATAAGAAAATCTGTTAATTACAACGCCGACTACCAAAATTGAACAAATCAAAATTGGTAATAATACCGGCCAGTCCATTGCAACTGAGTTCCATAATAGTTCCATAATTTTATCCTCTTTCTTTTGTGATTATTTTTATCTTAGTCGAGTGAAAAGTGAAACGTGAGAAGTGAAAAGTTCATTACGCTCGCTTCGCTCGAAAAATTTCTAGTGATAGCCTGATGCTCCAAATACGTTGTAGTCGAACGTAAATTGAATATCAATACTTGATCCCTTGAATTCTGCCGGAAGCGGTCTAAACGGTGCTGTTGCTTGAACTGCACTTATTGCCGCTTTGTCAGCTCCGGGAAGTCCTGATGACTTGAACACACTGCAAGATAACAAGCGTCCGTCTTTTGCAATTTTAAATAATAAAACTACACGTTTACTTTCGTTACCTTTTGGTGGATCCCAGTTCATCTTGATACGTCTTTGTAATTCGCGCATGTATGGGCCAAAATCAGGTTCTCTGACAGCGTCAATTCCAGGTCTGCCGTTCGGATTTCCAGGTCCCGGGTTGCCGTAACCTCCGGTTCCGCCACCGCCACCTCTGGCAATTTTAGTTCCTGAACCACCTGTTGGAGCAAGTGAAGGGCCTGCAAGGTGAGAACCTTTTCCGGTAGATGATGTTCCGCCACCACCGCCGCCTTTGGAAGATGCTCCTGAACCACTAATTGGGCCTGTTGAATATCTTCCTGTACCAGTTCCGCCTTTTGGTACGGGTACTGCAAACGGAGAAGACGGCTTCGCAACCGGTCTTGGAGTTGTAGGCGGTTTTAAAGATGGACGAGCTGTCGGTGGAGCCGGTTTTGCCTGTTCTGCTTTTTTAGGGCCAGGAGCAGGTGATGTCTGTGCCGGTTTCTTAGCCGGAACAGGAGTTTGTGCCTGATGTGTCACCTGTTTAACTATTTTTTGTAATGGGTTTTGAGCAGGTGCCGGTTTTGGACTAGGCTTTGAAGCCTGAGTCGATTGTTTTGGCGCTCCCGGAGCAGGTGATGGCATTGATACCTTCCTTGTCGGATCGTGATGACCGCCTGCACGTGAATTTATGTCTGCACGATAAGGTGTTTTCTTGTTTATAGGTGTTTCTTCCTTGTCTACAAGAACAAATTCAATATCGTTAGTTTTTGGTTTTGGTTTTTCAAAAATGGTGAGTGTAATCCCCATCATTGCTAGAATTAAAACTACAAGCCCCCATACTCCGAGTGCTGTCGGGTGAAGAATTGCTGAGATTAAAATTGATTTTTTTAAGCTCAAATCTTCGTCGTCTTTTAGCACTGCCGGTGTTGTGTAACCTGCGTTTTGCTCTTCATCTTCTATTAAATTGTCTGTGTATTTTCCTAATAAGGACATTTATTTTCCCCAGTATCTGATATCGTATATAATTCTATTTTAAAACAAAAATAAAATTATTACCCGATTTGCTAATAATTGTTGTTATATATTGCAGGGTTTACTGTAATCGGTTGGGTAAGAACCAATTGCACCATAGAATTTGCAGGAATTACAACGTCGTTTCCTTTATCCCAAATTGATTTAACAACGCCACCGCCTGCACCTACTGCTGTTGCCAAAGCTGCACCTTTGCCGATGTTTCCACCAGCCAATGGTGAAATGATTACACCTGCAAGTGCTCCAGCTCCGGCTCCGATTGCAACATCTTTGCCGTATTCCTTTGTTACGTCCATTTTAGTTCCACCAACCAAAACTCCTGAATTGTCAGTTGTTTTAATTACTGCTGAAATAGGAATTTGAACGCCGTAAGGTGTTACGATTTGAGTAAACCTTAAAAGAAGTTTTCCGTTCATACTGCCGTGTTTTGCCTTAGAAACTTCCAATGCTGTTCCAGTAACAGAGCTTCCTGCCGGTGCAATAAGGTTTCCGTTGTAGTAAAAATCAGAACCTAATGCAACAGTAACAGTTTGCCCTGTTGTCATATTGGCAGAACTAATCGGAGTTGTAACAACAACCGGCATATTTTGACCGGCAGGAACAGTTACAACGCTACCTTTTAATGTTTGATTTCCCTTCAATGTTTGAGTAGGGTAGTAATTTTGTTGATATAACGGAATTTCAGAATTTGGTTGCGTACTGTAATTTGGTGCAGCATAAGAAATTCCTGCTGATAAAACTAATGCTGTTAATATAAATCCGATTTTTTTGTTCATAGTTACCCCTTTCTTGTACATTGTATTTTATTAATTGTAATATGTCAATTTGTTAAGGTGTGTGTAATCCATGCCGGTGATGTCAACATGATTATTTCGTTAGAACCTGTTTCTATCGTTGTGTGCGAACCCATTTTTCGCTCATAAGACGGTCGCATTTGGATTGTTGTTTTACGTAATTTAGTTTGTCTTTGAGCCATTGGTTTGTATTTTACGGGTTCTGACATTCCACCGCCAAATATATTATTATTAGAAGTGTATAGATATCCTTTTATCGGAAGTTCGTATCCGTCAGTGAATGTCATTTTAGAAATCCTGATTTTCATAGCGGCGTTTGTGCCGACAACAGGATCGTTGATTTTTTCAATATAGCCAAAAAATTCCGTATCTTTTGGGATTATGATTGTGTCGTGAAGAAAAAGGTCGTTTGTTGCGATAAACTTAACCTTGTAACCTTCTGAACAGTTTTGTGTTGAAATTTCTTGTGTATTCATTACCGGAATAAAAGTTCCTGCTGGAATTATTATTCCGTGGTAATCTCTCAATTGCAGTTGAACATTCGGAAGCTCCGCAGAATTCACGCTAATTGGTATTAACATTAACACGAGGATTAGTATTAGTTTTTTCATAGTTTATATTATAACAGTTTTTCTTGTAATATCAATAGAACGAAAAATTTTGTGGATTGTTCATTTTTTGTGGAAGTAAGATGTGAAAAGTGAGACGTGAAAAGTCCATATAGCTCACTTCGTTCGGAAATAATTTTGGTGCGATAGCACCTGTAACGGACTTTTTACTTTTCACGTCTCACTTTTCACTTAAAACACATTGTAACAATTCCTTCACACACGCGCAATTCTTCCTGACAAAATTACTTTATATAAGTGTAGTGTAGTTTAATAGGTAATATTGTAATGTTCAGTGCAGTAGCATCAGGAATATTTGCATATAGAAATGCTGACAAAACTTGTAATGGTGATGTTGGCAGAGGCGCGGTTACGGTCGGGCAAACGGCGGGGCTTGTTCAAGAAGTCGCAAAGTATGATGGAATTGTGGCGAAAACTGCCCGTAGTGCTCTGAGCGTTTTTTCTGACTTAGCAGAGAAAAATAAGGCTTTTGAATACGCCGGAAAAGTTACCAAATTTGCGGTTAATAACGTAAATCCATTGATTTGTGTATCTGGTGGAATTAAGACCGCGATGTCTGATGACAAGGTTAAAACAGGAATTACGGAAGCTGCTGCTTTGTCTGCTATGTTTGCCGGTGAAGGTCTTATAAAGGCTAATTATGACAAAATGGTTGCGTCGCAAACTGTTCGTAACGGTATAAAATATCTGTCAAAATCAAAGGTTTTTAAACCGATTTTTGAATATCTTAACAAGCATAAGCTGGAAGGCAAAGCGGCAGCTGTCTTGAAAGGACTAATATTTGTTAGCGGCTCTATTATGTCTTATGATATTGGACATAAATTAGGAGAACCGGTTGCTGATAGGGTAAAAAAGAATTTAGATATCAAAGACAAAAAACAGGAATCTAAACAAAAATTGCAAAAGCGAGCTACTGTAAATAACAATTTAATGGCGATAAATCGACGTGAGATTGCTTCAAAAAATCAATCAAATGGCTTAAACACATTTCTGGCATAGTATGTTATAATGATAATGTGAAAAAGGTTATAATCATATTTTCATTGCTAATATTAACGCAAATATTTGCGTCACCTTGTTATGCAATAAAAATTGGGCTTCAAACAGCTACTGAATCGGCCGGTGTTGGGACTTCCGTCAAAGGAGTTATAGTAGATGCCAATACAAATCATAATATTTGTGACTTAGAGGCTATGAAGGGTTATGAAATTAAGCCTTATCATAATTTAATGGCAATCCGCTATAACGGGAAATATTATAAAGTTAATTCTGATAACATTGTAATAAAGCCGGTCGGAGCCGGATTTGTGAGTGCAAAAGGCAAGTGGTATCGTGGAATTTTAATGATTCAGAATAAGAACGGGAAACTTACCGTAATAAATAATGTTCCATTGGAAGATTATATAAGAGGAGTTGTTCCGTCTGAAATGCCTTCCGGTTGGGAATCAGAGGCTCATAAAGCTCAGGCGATAGCGGCAAGAAGTTATGCTCTCGCAAATCTTGGAAAGCGTGCAAGTAACGGATATGACTTGAAAGATACTCCGGAAGATCAGGCTTATGGTGGAGCTTCTGCCGAAACAACCGGAACTAATTATGCTGTTGATCAGACCAAGGGTATTGTTTTAACATATAATATGAAAGTTATAACGGCATATTATTCTGCATCGGCAGGTGGCATGACAAACACAAACAGTTGGGGAAATAATTTGCCATACTTGCGCTCTGTTCCGTCCTTTGACAATAATGTAAAAAAAAATGGGCATGGTGTAGGCATGTCGCAGCATGGAGCTAATAATTTGGCTAAACAGGGTTATAATGCATATCAAATTTTGCAATATTTTTACAAAGACGTAAAATTTGCAAAGGTAGATCCAAAATCTTACAATTAGTGGAAAATGGCTAAGTGCTTCTGTTTTTGACTTATTGAATGCGTGAAACTCGCTCTATCAAGTAGATTTAATAAAAATTTTTTGAAAAACACTTGCCAAATAGAAATAAAATGGTATAATAAATTTTGTCGACACACGAGCATGCATAAGAAGAGATGGTTTCTTTACTGTATGCAAATAGGTAAAAGGAGGTTCATAATGAACAAAGAAGAATTGGTAAAAGAAGTATCAAAGAAAGCAAAAGTATCTCAAAAAGCAACAGCTGACGTAGTAGCAGCAGCTTTGGAAACAATTGTAAAAACAGTTTCAAAAGGTAAAAAAGTAACTTTGGTTGGTTTTGGTACATTCGAACCACGCAAAAGAGCAGCTAGAACAGGTAGAAACCCTCAAACAGGTGCTCCATTGAAAATCGCTGCTAAAACAGTTCCTGCATTTTCAGCTGGTAAAAAATTCAAAGAATTGGTAAAATAGTTAAATTAACTAATTTAGATAAAAGCGGAGTCGAAATTCGGCTCCGTTTTGCTATGTTTGGAGCTTTTTTAGAAGCAATTCACGTCATTCTGAGCGTTTAGCGAAAGAATCCAGCTGATAAAGCAGCTAGGCAGCTAGGAAGCTAGGCAGCTAAGCGGAATATAGATGCGAAGATGCCAAGATGCATAGATGCAAAGTCTGTTACAGAAAATACGAAGTCAATCCTCACCCCTATGCGGGAGAGCGGATTTGCGGACGGACGGAATGGAATGAGTCCGGAAAGCGAGCAGATGGAGCAAACTGTGACCGTGTCACAATTGCGGAACTCTGTGAGCGCAAAGCAAATTCAAGACAGGAAGCAATCGTTCACGAGCGATTAGCGAGTGTTACGAGTGCAGGTGCGGGGGAAATAGCAGTTTATTGTAGGTTGGGCTTTCCAGCCCAACAACGAAACTTTTTGAATTATAATTAGCTGGATTCTTTCGCTGTCGCTCGGAATGACGACAAATAGCTTCTGTTTCGGACTTATCGTCTTATCGTCCTATCGTCTTAACGACTTTTATTCCTGATACGACCTTAGTGCCTTAGTGCCCTAGTAACTTAGTAACTTCTTCCGATATGGACTTAACGCCCTATCGCCCTATCGCCTTAACGTCTTTTTTAAGTAACATCATATTAACTTCCTGTAAAATAAGTCTAGACAAATTCCAAAAACAGAGTTATAATAACACATGTACATACAAAAAAAGAAAGAGAGCTCAGTATGAAAAAATGTAAAGAAATGTTCGGGGGGGGGGCAACCTCGGAGATGCTTGTTTAGAGCCTAAGACGGAATTTGAAGCAGCTAAGCAGCTAGGAAGCGAGGCAGCTAAGCGGAATTTAGATGCCAAGATGCAAAGAGGCGAGGAGGCGAAGTCTGTATCG
>CAKUZO010000072.1 GCA_934717895.1 uncultured Candidatus Melainabacteria bacterium
CATTACAGTAATGATCTTTTGATTTTGTGCATAAGTATGACTGACAACCTTAAAAAACTTACCGGTAAAAATAAAAACGACTATGAAGCTGTTGCAAAACACCTCGTAGACGATTATGATGTCGAATTATTCAAAGAGCTTGTCGATAACGACGATTTTCTTTTCGATTTTGTCAAAAACAATGTCGCACAAAGGATTGAAAATGCGGTTAATCAGAATAATTACCAAAACTTGATTGAGTTTTTGAAATATTATTCTCAGTCTTATGAAGATGCAATAGTTGGTTCGCTTGTGAAATACGCTGATGAGGACTTGACAGATTTGATGTTGGATAAGTTTGAAAACGGTTGTGATAACGAAAAAATTTATGCCGCAAAATATTTTGCGAAAGTTCAAGACCCGCTTGCGTATGAGTTTTTGAGATTAAATTCTTATTCTGACAATGAGTTTTTAGCGCAGAACTGTGCAATGACGCTTGGGGCGTGGCGTGATGAAAAAAGTTTTGATGAAGCGATTGAAAAACTCCAAAATTCTGATGATTTTGAAAAATTATCAGCTGTGAAGTTTTTGACTGCTTATGGTGATAAAAAAGCTGTTCCGATGCTTTTTGAGGCTATGAGAACCTCGACAATGGCTGAAAATATTGCAGGTGAAATTCCGTATCTTGTGCCGCTTTATGAGCTTATTAAAAGTGATTATGAAAACACACTGCTGGCGATTATTTATATAACAAATGCGCTCGGTGAAATTTTGCCACTTTCGGTTGTGTTTGATTTTGAGCTTTTTGAAGTGTTTGAGGAGTTGATTAATAATCATGACGATAGCAAAGTTGCGATTACACTTCTTAATGCACATGACAAATTTGATACTTTAACTGAGAATGACGAGTATCTTTATGACGAGGACAAAAATACTAAAAATGAGATTTTTGACATCAAAAAGCTTTTGAACGGTGTAAAGAAAAAAGATTTGGAAAAATATATTAATGATGAATTGAGGGAAGATAGCCCGTTTGTCTTTACGGCACTTGACTTTGCGACAGATGAACTTGCTATTCGAGAACTTTTGAAATCAAATAATCAAACGCTAATTTTGAAAACGGCAGAAGTTTTGAAATCTCTCGGAAACTTTGATGAAACCGCTCGCACCGTGGCACTTTTAAAGGTTACTGACATAAATATAAAAGCAATTATCAGGGCGTTGTAAGTTTTTTAATTGACAAAGTGTACTAAATGTAGTACAATAGGATTGTAATGTCAGAATATATTTTGAAAAACTACATTGATGATAACGGTAAAGAACCTATACTTGATTGGTTAAAATCGTTAGATGGCACAATTCGTAAAAGAATTTTGTTAAGATTTGAGCGATTAAGAGATGGAAATTTTGGTGATCATAAACAATTAAATGAATTTTTATATGAATTACGATTTAGTTATGGTGCCGGTTGTCGGGTATATTATACAATTCAAGATGAGATTATTGTTCTACTAATTAATGGTGGTGATAAAAAATCTCAAGTAAAAGATATTAAAAAGGCAAATGAAATTATAAATTATTTGAAAGGTTTAGAACAATGAAAAATACAAAAGATTTTGACTTGTCGAAAATAATTGAAAGTGAACTAAAAACAGAAGAAGACATAAAAGAATGGTTGTCTTTAAATTTAGATGAATATCTTCAAGACGGTGACTTGAATGCCTTTGTTCGAGCTTTAGAATATGTTGTGAGAGTTAAGGATAATATATCAAATATTTCTAGAAAAACGGGTATTTCAAGAAGTAATTTATATGCAATATTTAATGGAGATGTGACTCCTCAGTTTGATACCGTGTTAAAGCTTTTGAAGGAACTTGGTTATACTTTAAAAGTGGCATAATGTTTTTGTGTTATAATCAAAATATGGAATTTGTAGAAAAAACATTAGACTCAAAATTAATATTCGACGGAAGAGTCGTTAAATTATACAAAGACAGCGTGGAATTGCCGACCGGACAAACTTCTTTCAGAGAAGTGGTTAAGCACTCTGGTGGTGTGGTTGTTTTGGCTTATAAAGGAAGTAAAATTCTTCTTGTGAAGCAATTTCGCTATCCTATGAAAGAGATTTTGTACGAGCTTCCGGCAGGCAAACTTGAACCGAATGAAGATCCGTTTGAAGCAGCAAAGCGTGAACTTGAAGAAGAAACAGGCTATTGCGCAAATAATTGGACTGATTTAGGGTTTGTCTACACTTCACCCGGTTACAGTGATGAAAAATTGTATCTTTACAAGGCTGAAAACCTTGAATTTACGCATTGTCACCCTGATGAAGGTGAAATTTTGGAACCGTTGGAAATTGAATCGGACGAAGTTTTTAAAATGATTAATGATGGCAGAATTATTGATGCCAAAACGCTTTGTGCGTTGATGAAGGCACAGATTAAAGGATAAATTATGACAGGCAAAATTAAACTTGTTGCAACTGATATTGACGGAACGCTTGTAAAATGGGATACGAGGGTTTCTGACGGGGTAAAAAATTGTGTTAAAAAACTGCAAGAAAATGGGGTTAAAGTTGTTCTTGTAACAGGCAGAATGCATTGTGCCACAAAACATTTGAGAGATGAATTAGGGCTAAATTCGCCTGTTGTTTCATATCAAGGCGGATTGATTAAAGATAGTGACGGCAAAACGCTTTACCAAGAAAATCTTGATAGTGACTGTGCAAAAGAGATTATTGACTGGGCACATAAAAATGATGTTCATTTGAATTTATATATTGATGATAAATTGTATGTTGAAAAAGACGACGATTGCGTGAAAAGATATACTGATGGCAAGTTTGTACCATATACGGTTTGTCCGTTTGAGTCGTTGAAAATTGAAAATGTGAACAAGATTTTGGCTATTGATTATGGAAATGCAGAACGTGTAACGGGCTGGGTAAACGAGTTGCAGGCGAAATTTCCTGAACTTTATATTGTGAAATCAACTCCGTTTTTCTGTGAAATCGGAAGCCCTATGGCTAAAAAATCGTTGGGCGTTGAGTTTTTGGCAAAACATTGGAATTTATCACAAGATGAAATTTTGACAATCGGGGATCAAAACAACGACATAGAACTTTTAAAAGCCGGTGGTGTTAAAGTTGCAATGGGCAATGCTACCCCCGAACTTAAAGAATGTGCAAACTTTATTACTGATTCGGTTGAGAACGATGGTTTTGTAAAAGCTATTGATAAATTCTGTTTTTGCCAAAAATAATGGTTATTTTATCTTTCCATGTCCTTTTGATCTTATTAAAAGGACGAGAGGAATAGTTACAAATGCTGCAACTCCAAAGTATCTGAAAGTTTCAACATATCCCCAAAGACTTGCTTGTTGGATTAGTTGGCTATATACCATTTTTTCAGCCATGTAAGTTGCACTTGCCATGTCTGTACTGCTTGCCAAGCCTGATGCGACAGCTGTAACTTTTTGGACAAAAACATTGTTTGTAAAGTTTAAATGCCCTACCATCATCATTTGATGAACTTGTGAAAATCTTGAAATCATCGTTGTTGCAACTGATGTTCCGATTGCTGCACCAATATTTTTAAGAAGGTTTTGAACCCCTGCCGCATTTGTCTGTTCGTCATTTGTCAATGTGCTACAAGACAAATTCATCATCGGAACCATTGCCATAATCATTCCAAGTCCGAATATAAAGTTTGGCAATGCAATGTCAACAAGTGCAATATTTGTGTTTATTTCCCCAAACATTAAACCGCCGATTCCAAGGATAATCAAGCCTGCTATGATTAAAGGTTTTGTCCCTATTTTTGGAGTTAAAACTCCGCAAGCTATTGTTGCTAAAAGACAACCACCACCACGAGGTATCATTGAAATTCCGCTTAAAAATGATGTGTATCCCATTAATCTTTGTAACATTGACGGCAAAATTGCTGCTGATGCCATCATAACTCCCATTAACACCATTAGAACAATGGTGCCGAAGAAGAAGTTTCCGTCCTTCATTATTGATAAATCAATAAGCGGTTTCTTCTTTTTTGCTTGGATTGTAAAAAACGCAATCATTGCGATTAAAGACACTGCAAAAGTTTTGCAAATCCAAGCTGTTGAAAACCAATCTGCATCGTTTCCTTTGTCCAATACTACTTGAAGGGTTAAAAGCCAAATGCATAGACAGAAAAAACCGGAATAATCCATTGTGATATTTTTCTGTTTTTTTGCGTAATCAGGGTCAAATATAAAGCTTTTGGTGAGGTGGAAAGCCGCAATTCCAAAAGGAACATTGACGAAATAAATGAATGGCCAAGACCAAGTTTCAGTCAACCAACCGCCGAGTGCAGGCCCCATAATCGGAGCCATTACAACTCCAAGTCCGAAAACCGCCATCGCTGCTGCTCGTTTTTCTTTTGGGAAAATTTCAAAAATTATTGCCTGAGAAATCGGCATAATTCCGCCGCCTCCGATACCTTGCAAAATACGTGCAAAAAGTATCATTGGCATTGACGTTGATAATCCGCACATTATTGAAGCTATTGTAAATATTGTTATACTTAATAGGAAATATGCTTTTCTACCCATAAGTTTTGAGAAGAAATCAACCGCCGGAATAATTACACCACTGGCAACAAGGTAACTTGTGATAATCCAAGTTGACTCGTTGTGACTGATTGAAAAACTTCCTGCCATATACGGCAAAGCTACGTTTGAAATTGTTTCGTCAAGTGCGTACATAAATACGGCTATCATAACCGGAATCATGATTACCCAAGGGTTTACGTTGGCATGGGTTTTATGCATATTTTTTCTCTCCATTTATTCAAAAAGGCATGACTTCTGCTTATTTCAATAGTTTTCAGGGTGAAAATCGGGCATGCCCCTTGGCTTTTGTGCGTTATTGGATAAATCCTTTTCTTTAATATTAAATAATGAAAAAAAAGTTAATGCAAGAATTCAAATTATGAAGAAATCTTAATGCGAGTTTTTCCCGACAAATAAAGATAAATCCAAAAATCAATCTTATTAATACCTTTAATCTATTGCAAAGTCATGTTTGAGTGGTGTATTATATAAGTACGAATAGATAAACGAGATTTGGTAGAAGAAGAAATAATTTAAACCCTGAAAACTCTCTTGAAACAAAACTTTTCAGGGTTGGGGTTAGTCTAAAATAATCTTTCGCAGTAAAGGAGATTTGAGAATATGCAGAACAATATTTTGGATAATAACAAGGTAGTAAATCTTACACCGTTGACTTCTAAAAAAACTGTTACGGGTGCAACAATTCCTTGCGAGTTAAGAAATATTAAAGAAAATAGCTTAAAACCGCTTTTGCATAAAGTGGTAGTGATTAAAAAAGACGGAACTAGGGAAGAATATAATTTCAACAAGATTGTTAATGCCGTTAAAAAATCTGCCGGAAGAGTTATGATTAACCTTTCAGATGATGATTTTAACTGCCTTTCTCAGTATGTTGAAAGCGAACTTGCATATCTTGATACAAAAGAAGTTAATATTGCTCAAATGCACGATATCGTTGAAAGTGCATTGGAAGATGTTAGCCCTAAAATTGCAAGAAGTTACAGAAACTATCGTAATTATAAAAAGGACTTTGTACACATGCTTGATAAAGTTTATCAGGAAAGCCAAAAAATTATGTACATCGGCGACAAAGAAAATTCAAACGCCGATTCAGCTCTTGTGTCTACAAAACGTTCTTTGATTTTTAATGAACTTAACAAAGAATTATATAAGAAGTTTTTCTTGAATGTTGAGGAACTTCAAGCTATCAACGACGGTTATATTTATATCCACGATATGTCTGCAAGACGTGACACAATGAACTGTTGTTTGTTTGATGTTGCATCTGTTTTAAAAGGCGGATTTGAAATGGGGAACTTGTGGTATAACGAGCCAAAATCATTGAATGTTGCATTCGACGTAATCGGTGATATTACAATGGCTGCTGCAAGTCAACAGTATGGTGGTTTTACATTGCCGGAAGTTGATAAAATTCTTGCACCTTATGCTCAAAAAACTTATGATGCAAGCTATGAAAAATATATTGAAATGGGAATTTCTCCTGAACAAGCAGATATTCAGGCTACAAAAGATGTAGAAAAAGATTTCCACGACGGTTTCCAAGGTTGGGAATACAAATTCAACACTGTTGCTTCAAGCAGAGGCGATTACCCATTCATCACAGTTAGTGCAGGTTTAGGTCAATCTAAATTCGAAAAGATGGCAACAATCGTAATGCTTAACGTAAGACGTGACGGTCAAGGTAAAAAATCTTGCAAAAAACCGGTTTTATTCCCTAAAATCGTGTTCTTGTTTGATAAAAATCTTCACGGTGAAGGAAAACCTTTGGAAGACGTTTATAATGCAGGTATTGAATGTTCTAAAAAAGCTATGTATCCTGACTGGTTGTCATTAACCGGCGAAGGTTATGTTGCTTCTATGTACAAACAATACGGAAAAGTTGTTTCTCCAATGGGTTGCAGAGCGTTCTTGTCACCTTGGTACGAAAGAGGCGGTATGCACAAAGCAGATGAAAATGATAAACCGATTTTTGTCGGCAGATTTAACATCGGTGCAATCAGCCTTCACTTACCTTTGATTTACGCTAAGGCTCAAAAAGAAAGCAAAGATTTCTATGAAGTTCTTGATTATTATATGGAATTAATCAGAAAAATTCACATCAGAACTTACGATTACTTGGGTGAAATGAAAGCTTCAACAAACCCTCTTGCTTATTGCGAAGGTGGTTTCTTGGGCGGTCACTTAGGTATTCACGATAAGATTAAACCTGTTTTGAAATCAGCAACAGCTTCATTCGGTATCACCGCATTGAACGAGTTGCAAGAACTTTACAACGGAAAATCTTTGGCAGAAGATGGTGCATTCGCTCTTGAAGTAATGGAATATATCAACAAGAAAGTTGATGAATTCAAAGAACAAGACGGATATCTTTATGCAATCTATGGAACACCGGCAGAAAATCTTTGCGGTTTGCAGGTTAAACAGTTCAGAAAGAAATATGGTATTGTGAAAAATGTTTCTGACAGAGGATATGTTTCAAACAGTTTCCACTGCCACGTTTCAGAAAAGATTTCTCCTGTACAAAAACAAGATTTGGAAAAACGTTTCTGGGATTTGTTGAACGGTGGTAAAATTCAATACGTAAAATACCCTGTTTCATACAACACAAACGCTATTAAAACTCTTGTAAACCGTGCAATGGATATGGGATTTTATGAAGGTGTAAACCTAGCCCTTTCATATTGCGATGATTGCGGGCACCAAGAATTGAATATGGACGTTTGCCCTAAATGTGGTAGCAGAAACCTTACAAAAATTGACAGAATGAACGGTTATCTATCATATTCAAGAGTTAAGGGCGATACTCGTTTGAACCAAGCTAAGATGGAAGAAATTAAAGACAGAGTGAGCATGTAATGAGATACCATAATATTACAAAAGAAGATATGCTCAATGGTGAAGGTTTGAGATCCGTTTTGTGGGTGGCAGGCTGTACACACCATTGCAAAAATTGTCACAACCCTATTACTTGGGATATTGATGGCGGAATTCCTTTTGATGACGCTGCAAAACAAGAATTGTTTGAATCGCTTGATAAAGATTACATTTCGGGTGTAACTTTTAGCGGTGGCGATCCTTTGCACCCTAAAAACAGGGACGAAGTTTTTAAACTTGCAAAAGAAATTAAGGAAAAATTCCCTAATAAGACAGTTTGGCTATATTCAGGATTTTTGTGGGACGACTTCAAGAAAAACGCCGGTATGAAATATGTTGACGTATTTTGTGACGGAGAGTTTGTTGAAGACTTAAAAGATGAACGAATTCCTTGGGTTGGTAGTTCAAATCAGCGAGTAATCGATGTTCAAAAATCCCTTGCAACAGGCGATGTTGTGCTTTTAGAAAACAAATAAATGTATTGTTATAAACTAATTTTTAATAACCCCTTTGAGCTTTTGTGTTCAAAGGGATTATTTATATTAACGTAAGTTTATAAATTCATTAAAAAAACGAGCCATATTATGACTCGTTTTTGTACTTTTATATTAAAAAGATTTTATTTTATTGCTGCTTTTACTCTGTGGAATGTTTTTTCTTTGCCAATAATTGCAAGGATTGCAGTCATATCAGCGCCACAAGTTCTTCCTGTAACAGCGGCTCTGATTGCCCACATTGTAACTTTAGGTTTAACACCTTTTTCTTTGTAGTATGCTCTGAAAGCTTCCAATTTTTCGTGCAAGTTTTCTTCTGTCCATTCCCAGTCTTTTGCTTGTTCCATAAATGTTTTCAAGACATCTTGCGAAACTTCTGTATCAAGAGTTTCTTTGGCTTTGTCTTCCATTACAACATCTTCGCCGAAGAAGTATGGAACAGCATCAGTAATATCTGACAACAAAGTCAAAGGTTCGTAAGTAACCTCAACCATACGTGTGTATTGAGCATCAGTCAATTCGCTCAAATCGTATTTAGTCAAGAATGGTTTCAATTTTTCCTTTAATTCAGGAATAGAAAGCATTTTGATATAGTGGCTGTTCATCCAGTTCAATTTGTCGTACTCGAAAATTGAGTTTGATGAAGAAATTTCGTGAATTCTGAAATCTTGAGCGATTTCATCAACCGTTTTAATTTCTTGACCGTCAGAAGGTGACCAACCAAGTAGGGCTACAAAGTTAATCAAAG
>CAKUZO010000073.1 GCA_934717895.1 uncultured Candidatus Melainabacteria bacterium
TTAGTGGTGTCAACACTGTCTTCTACATCGTAATCCTTCTGATTTTTGGTTACAACATCTGCATACAAATCATCAAGAGTTGGATAGCCATAATATTTCCATACCATACTGGAAATTCCATTGGTCTTTGTATCTGTCTTGATTTTAAAGAAATTACCAGGTGTTCCATAATCAGACAGATCCACCTGTGTATTGCCTTCATCATCTGCCATAACAGGACCGTAATGCATATACCAGTACACATCATTCACCTGATCATAAGATCCATCAGAATTACTGTATTGATCCCTTACTTTTGCATGGTAAATAAGATACAGATCATTTCCTTTACCTGTTTTTGGTTTCAGAAGATAACTTCCCATATACGTAAGACTCTGTAATGATTCAGAATCTGTCCAGCTTGAATCCACATGATCTTTATATTCTTTTACTGCCTGGTCCTGCAGTTTTTGCATGCTTTCATCATCAATATCTTCTACAGATGAAATATATGCGTACAAACCTTCTACAGTATATTCCTTCTCCCATTCTTCAGGCACTTTACCAAAGCTTTCAGCAAAGCTGTCTGCCATTGATTCATTCAGGTATACCTTAATTGTATCTCCATTTTTCAATGTTCCATTTGTCGCATCCGTCTGAAAATCATCAGCAGTAAGATCTGAACCTGTGTACTCTAAAGAAACTGATCCTTCTGAATCTGCTCCACTGAAAGATACCCCCAGGTCCTGAAATGCATCAAATTTTTCAACATCTTCAAGGCCAGTTACTGTATAGGTTTTATCTTTTAAATGCTCCATTATAGCATCAACATCTTCTTTTTGAGCCCAGTTTGCAGAACGCACAGCTGTTTCTGTCGAATTTGAACCTGCATTCATAATGATTTTAGCTTTGTTTGCATTAGCTCTTTTTACGGTGCTCAAAAGTTCAAATTCTTCTTCATGCGTAAGAGTTGGGCCTTCGCCTGTTGTTCCGGCAACTAATAATGCATCGCTACCGTTATTTATCAAATATTTTGTAAGCTCTTCGGCTTTATTGTAATCAATTTCTCTTTTGGAATTAAATGGAGTAACCATTGCGGTTATAACTTCGCCTGCATCATATCTTAATGCCATATAAACCTCTTTCCCTTTTAAAGTCTATCTCTACATCGCTTTATTATAACTTAAACGCGTAAAAAAATAACGAAATATTAAGGAAAGTGAATAAGCAAACTTAGCTGTCCTTCTCCACTAAAATTCATTACATTTTAAATATAAATTAAATTTTTTATTTTCAAATTCAAATATTAAACATTATTTCTAAACCCAACACACGATTTTACAAAAGGTTTACAAATTTTTGCCGTTAACAATTGTGAAAGGAATTAAAACTATGGCTAGAATTATTGATGGAGAAAGAAGAATTATCAAAATGTCAGTTGACGACGTTTTGAGCATCGTGCGCGAGTACCAAGAAATTTGTCATAACTCGTGCTGTTATGAACATACTCGGGAACTACTCTCAAAAGTCGATTTCTTTATTCCGGAAGATGTGTAGCATTTTGTCGGCATTGCAACGCCGACCTACAATCAAGGTCTAATCTTTCATTTGCGGCTTAATCAAAAACTTAATCGCTTTGCCATCAATATGTTGATGCATAGCCCATTCAACCTTGTTCAACGGCAAGGTATCTGTAATAAGTTTTTCCACCTCAACATCGCCTGATGCAATGTAATCCAACGCCATTCTGAAATATTTTGGCGTATGGTGGAACACGCTCATCAATTTTATGTCGCCGTAATGCATTTTTGTTGTGTCAAAAGTAACGGTAGAACCTGATTTGCACCCGCCAAAGAAGTGAACAGTTCCACCAGGACGAACACAAGAGAAAATTCTTTCCCAAATCTCAGGCAGTCCAACGCATTCCACTGCAACATCAAGCCCCTTATGTTCTTCCGTAAACTCTCTAAAAATCTTTTCAGGGTTCGGATATCTTGTCAAATCAACGATTTCATCAGCATGTGCAAAATCTTCTGCTGCCTTTAATTTTATTGGATTTCTACCGGCAACAATAACATTTGCACCTTTCAATTTTGCAAGTCTTGCAAACATCAAACCGATAGGTCCAATTCCGATAATACCAACAGTTTGCCCCGCTTTAATCCCTGTTCTTTCAACACCATGAACGACATTTGCCAAAGGTTCGCAAAATGCAGCTTTATCAAAACTCAAATTATCCGGCAAAATAAGCATATTTTTTTCAACAATACGTGCCGGAACTGTGATATATTCAGCATAAGCCCCGTTCAATAAGTCTAAATTCTCGCACAAATTGAACTCTTCATGCCTGCAATAAAAACATTTTCCGCAAGGTGCAGAATTCGCTGCAACGACTCTGTCGCCAACTTTAACGTTTTCAACACCTTTGCCGACTTTTTCAACAATCCCCGCAAACTCGTGCCCAAAGCCTGATGGCACTGTTTTTATCAAAACTGGGTGACCGCGTCTGAATGTCTTAACATCAGTTCCACAAGTCAAAGCTGACATAACTTTTACGACAACTTCGCCTTCCTGTGGCGGTTTTACCATAACTTCTTCATATTTAATATTTTGTGGTCCGTAATATTGTATTGCTTTCATTGTTTTCTCCATATAAGTCGATAAGGCAATAGGGCGATAAGGCGCTAAGGCATATCATTAAGCTGTTTCTTGTAAAACTTTATTAATCCTAGTAATAATGCATTTATTCGAGATATACTATCATTAATCACTCTTACTTCTGATATATATCCTAGATTTTGTGATATAAGAACTTGTGTTTCTAACTCTGCTAAAGAACCCAAAGCAATATCTAAGAATTTTAATGTATCTTTATCTGAATATTTTACAGTTCCTTCTGCAATATTAGATGGAATAGAAACCACACTTCTTCTAATTTGATTTGTCAACCCAAAAATTTCGCTTTTAGGGAAATTCTCTGTCAACTTGTATACTTCATTTACAAGTTGTATCGCTTCTTTCCACACCTCTAAATCCTTATAATACAATCTTTACTCCTTATAGTCTTATAGTCCTATCGCCTTATCGTCCTCTACAATAATGTACGCCTTCATAATCCTATTTGCCATTGTGTCCTCAAAAGCTTTTTCAATGTCGTCAAGTTTGTATTCTGTCGAAAGCCCTTTGACAACGACTTTTCCCGTTTTCAAGAGCTCCAAAGAATCCTTTAAATCCGCAGGTGACGGCGAATAACTTCCCATTACAGTCAATTCTCTGTAATAGATTTCGTTGTTCGGATAAGCCGACTCGTCGTGCGGAGTGCTTGAAAATACAAGGATTTTTCCGCCGTTTCGAACATATTTTAAAGCCGTATCGATTGCCTTGTCCGCACCTGATGTCATAAAGATTCCATCAAACTTATGTTCTTCCGATAAAGTTCTGACATCAACCGCATTTATTCCTAACGATTTTAAAAACTCAACACGCTCAGGAATTAAATCACAGCCCGTAACCTTTGCGCCATAAGCTTTTAGTGCTTGTGCCGTTAAAATTCCGATTGAGCCCAAACCGACAACAAGCGCCTCATCGCCTTCCAACAGATTGGCTCTTTTTACCGCTCTGACGATACACCCGAGCGGCTCATAGAATGACGCCTCAATATCTGTCAAGTTTTCAGGCTTGATATGCGCAACATTTTGAAGGTGTTCTTCGCTCAAATAAACAAACTCAGAAAATCCGCCCGGGCGAATATTTGTTGACTTAAAGTGCTTACACATTGAAACATTTCCATGCTTACAATAAACACATTCTCCACACGGAATATGGTGTGATGTAACTATTTCATCACCTACTTTAAAATCGGTTTCTGAATTTATATCAACTATTTGAGCAACAATTTCGTGTCCCAAAACCGTTCCGTTTTTCGCAATTTTATGCACAAACTTAACGATATCAGAGCCACAAAGTCCACAGCCCAAAACTTTCACGATAGCGCCTTTTCGACCGTCAAGTTTGATATCATCGGCTTGTTTTATTATGATTTTGTCATCATTAATTACTGCTGTTTTCATTCTCTGACCTCTCGTAAAGATTTTATCACAAACTTGAAAAGATAAAAATAAATTGTATAATATTTTTATGACGTTAATAAGAAGATTAAATTGTTTTGATGCACCAAAAATTAAGAAAATGATTTCGTACCTTGGGGATAACGAAAAGTTTTCAAAAGCACTTACAGCAGAGGCTTTTGGTTTAATTCATGGGCTTTTGCCGTTGAAATACAAGTTCTTGCCTGAAACATATATTTTATTGGAGAAAAAAGAAATTCTCGGGCTGATTACGGTTGTCCCAACAAACGGAAACCCTTATAAAATGAATATTACAAGACTTGTGTTTCAACAAAACATGTACGATGTAGGTAAACGCCTTATCGAATTTGTTATCGCAAGATTTGGCGCGAAAGGTGCAACTTCTTTTGCTGTAACTGTCGATCAGTCGCACGATGAGCTTTTAAATTTGTTTATGCAAGGTTGCGGATTTAGGCAATGCAGTTATGAAAATTTGTGGAAACTGGATAATTTCAAACCCGAAACTGATGTTATCGCGGATTTCAGATACTGCCAAAACTCTGATGCCAAGCAAGTCGCACAGCTATACAACAGCGAACTCAAACCGCTTTACAAACCGTCACTTCAAAGGCTCAAAACGGAATACAGAGAACCGATTTTTGAAGGTTTGACAAATTATTACAAAAACCGTTACGTGTTAGAAGAACCGTCAAACCACAGAATTATTGCATATTTATCAATTACAACAAGCGACAATTTGAATTTTATCATAGACTTGTCGATGAATGATGCTTATGGCGTGCCTTATGACGAGATTATAAATTTCGCATTAGGAGAAATTTCAAGAAGGAAATCGACATTCTATGCGTTCTTGAAACATCGTCAATACACAGTGAACGCAGACTTAGTGGAAAAATATTTGCACGAGAGAAATTTGAACTGTATTCAGACCCAATGCGTTTTAATTAAGGATTTTTATAAGCCAATAAAACAACAAGAGAATGCGTTACAAGTATTTTTGTTTGGCGAAAACGAGCTTGCATCAAATTAAATAAAGAAAGTTTTAACATTCTGCCAAAACATTTATCTTAAAAAAGTTACAAATTTATCACCATACTTTTTTTGTTTTATAACTTCAAAATCCCCAAAATCAACATCAACTACATGTTCTAAAATAACAATGCCAGATGATATATTTCGAACCGCTTCAAGGCTATTTTCGTAAACACCTGAAAAGTATGGTGGATCAATGTAAATTACATCAAAATTTTGCTCTGATTTAGATAAAACTTTAATACTATCACCAACCAACAATTTCGGTGCTTGTTTAAATTTTTTAAAGTTTTCTTTTATCACCCTAACAACTTTTGGATTTTTTTCAATAGCAACGGCACTTTCAAAACCTCTTGACAAAGCTTCCAACCCCATTATTCCTGAACCTGCAAACATATCCAAAAAAGAACTTCCATTGAATTCAATGAGAGCTTGTAATGTGTTAAAAATACTCATTCTTACTTTTGAAAGTGTTGGGCGAGTAATATTTTCGTCCGGAGCGACGACTTTCTGCCCCTTAAATTTACCTGCTGTAATTATCATATTAACTATTTTACAATGAATAAAATTTGATGTATAGTGCTATTGTAAACTGAGATTTATAAAGTTTGCCGAGTCAGATTTAATCTTTTTAAGTGATGAAAGCGGTTATTATGGAGAATATAGAAAATAAAACAGAAGTTATAGTTGTTGGCGGTGGGCCTGCCGGGATTTCATGTGCAATCACACTTGCAAGAGCAGGAAAAGAAGTTGTACTTATCGAAAGGGGAAAATTTGCAGGAAGTAAAAATGTATTTGGCGGTGCCATTTACGCGCAACCAACACGAGAAATTTTTCCTGATTTTGAGCAAAGTGCACCACTTGAAAGAAAAAATATTGAACATAAATTTGCACTACTTACAGAAAATGATGCAACTGTGATTTCGCACAAGAAAAAATTACAAGATGCTGTTAGCTATACGGTAATTCGAGGAAAATTTGACCGCTGGGCGGCAGAAGAAGCCAAAAAAGAAGGAGTTGTAATCGTTGAAGAAACGGTTGTTAGAGAACTTATTATTGAGGACGGGTTTGTAAAAGGCGTTAAAACAGAACTTGAAGATTATTATGCAAACATTGTCGTACTTGCAGACGGAGTAAATTCTCTTTTAGCGAAACAAGTAGGTTTACGTGGTGACATAAAACCGGAAGACGTTGCTCTTAGCGTAAAAGAAGTTATAAAACTTCCTGAACAAGTTATCAATGACAGATTTCATGTAAACAGCGACGAAGGCTGTATTTATGAAATTTTTGGCGGCCCGATGCTTGGTATGCTTGGACTTGGATTTATGTACACAAACAAAACATCTGTTACAATCGGACTAGGCATAACTTTGAGTGAACTCATAGAACGAGAACTTAAACCTTACGACATGTTAGACAAACTCAAAGCACACCCGGAAATTGCTCCATTACTTAAAGACGGAGAACTTTTGGAATATTCTGCTCACTTGATTCCGGAAGGCGGATACAAGAAAATTCCGCTGCTTTTTGGGGCAGGTGTAATGGTTTGTGGCGACGCTGCAATGTTTGTGAACAACATGCACTGGGAAGGAACAAACTTAGCAATGATTTCAGGCAAATTGGCAGGTGAAACCGCAATTATTGCACTTGGCAAAAAAGATTATTCAGAACATACTCTTTCACATTATCAAGATTCACTCGAAAACTCTTTTATAATGAAGGATTTACGAACTTACAAAGATTTGATGAGCGGTGTCGGCGAAAGAGCAGAACACTTTTTAGGCTACTATCCAAAAAAAATTAGTGAATTTTTTGAAATGTTTACATCAGTCGATAGCGTTCCGAAACGAGAAAAATATCATAATTTTATTAAAAGTTTTTTCAAAGACAGAAAAATTTCGGAAATATTTAAAGATGCAAAAGCCGCAATCAAACTTTTATGGGGGATTTTAAAATGAGCAACCTAGAAGACAAATTATACACCGTAAAATACACACCAGACACAACTTCACACCTAAAACCAAATCAAAAAAGTTGTCAGGAATGTACCTCAAAGATTTGTACAAAAATCTGTCCGGCAGGAGTGTATGAGTGGGACGAAAACTCAAAAAAATTAATCGTAAATCATGAAAATTGCCTAGAATGCGGTGCGTGTAGAATCGCTTGTGAAGACAATTCCTTAGAATGGGAATACCCAAAAGGAACAAAAGGCGTAACGTTCAAACTTGGCTAGATATTAACCTTTTTTACCCCATATATATGTTAAGCAATTTTTCATATTTGTAAATCTTAAAAATTTTTCATAATAAAAAGCCGGCAATTAGTGAGACTTGCCGGCATCATTACTTTAATTTTTAAAGTAAAGAGGTGATGATTATATGTGATTTTTTGTGTTTATGTTTTTGGAAGGTTACTAGGTTACTATGGCTCTAAGGCACTAGGGCTTATAGCTCGCTCTGCTCGAAAATATATTTTGTTGCGTAGCAACTGTAATGAACTTAGTATCTTAGCAACTTAGTAACCTTTAATGATACGGACTTTGCATCTATGCCTCTTAGCATCTTTGCACCCTAGTTCACGTAGTCATACGGTTTGCTGCCTGTTGCCTTATACAAGCTGATTGCATCTGTCATGCATTCAACTTTTTGTTGTGCAACAAGTTTTTCAATTGTCAATAAGTTTTCTTGATATTGAATCAAGTCGAGTTTGGAAATTGTGCCCTGATTATATTTCTTTTCGTTGTATTTATAATCAGATTTTTCCAAATTGTACTGTTTAATGGTTTGTGCCATTTTGTCTTTATCCAATCTTGAAGCTACCAAAGAGTCGTTTACTTCTTGGATTGCTGTCAAGTTTGTTTTGTAGTAATCTTGTAGAATTCTTTCGTAAGTCGCTTTTTTCAACTTCAAGTTTGCAATCAATGAACCACCTTGGAACAACGGAGTCATCAAGCCACCGCCTACACCCAGAAGCATGTTTTTGGTTGTAAACAAGCTTCCTAAGTCTGATGCGTTAAACAATGCACCACCCAAAATATTGATTGCCGGCAAGAATTCTTTTTTTGCAACTTTTACGTCAATACCTGCTTTTTCAACCATCAATTCTGCTCTCATATAGTCAGGTCTTTGAGTAATAATTTCTGACGGAATTTGAGTCGGAATTGCAAGTTGATAATTCATTTTGTCAAGAGAATTTCTTTTAATAGATGAAGCGTTTTCAGG
>CAKUZO010000074.1 GCA_934717895.1 uncultured Candidatus Melainabacteria bacterium
GATTTGCCATGGTGTACGTATCCGCATTCTCTACAAAGCCAGTCAATCTCGGCATCTTTTTGGAAAACAGTGTTATTTTTTACATTTTCAAGAAGTTTTAAAAATCTCTGCTCGTGGTGGCGTTCTGCAAGAATTACGTGGTGAAAAGTCGATGCGATATCGTCAAAACCTTCTTCTTTCGCGACTTTTTCACCTTCTGCATAAAGTGTTGTCCATTCTTCGTTTTCGCCATTTGCTGCACTTTCAAGATTTTCTTCTGTTGTGCCGAGTTCAAACGGATATTCTGCATCGACGTGTCCTCTGAGGTTGCCGAGATATTCGTAGAAAAGTTTTGCATGCTCTTTCTCGTTTTCAGCAGTTTGTAAAAATATATCTGCAATTTGTTCAAAACCCTCTTTTTTCGCTTGTTTTGCAAAATAACTGTATCTGTTACGCGCTTGTGATTCTCCGGCAAATGAATTTATTAAAATTTGTTCTGTTTTAGTTCCTTTTAGGCTTTTTTTAGTTGTCATAATTTCCCTCCACATAGGTATTTTGTCGCCGAGTTGTGAATTTTTTGAATTACTCACTCGGGGGATAAATCTGGTTTAAATATACTACTTTGCTCGGATTATATATGATTTGAAAAACCGGATAATAGGAATGTACAACAAGGGGGTACAAGTTATGAATTTGTTAGATTATACTAAAAAATTAGCAGAAAAAATAAGGTTTTATGACTCGATTGCGCAACCGTTTTATGGAAACTTTAATTCTACAAATCCGTTTGCAAAGCCTATAAGTGTTACAATAATCTGGGTTGAAGATGAAAAGTAGTTTTCTATTATTAGTTTCATATGGACGAAATCAATGACTTGCAAAAAGATCAAATTGATTAATAATAAATGTGTATTTAGTTAAATTTGGAGTTATATATGAAACAATTAAAAAACAGTATGATTAATAATGAAAAAGATATTAATGATATTTTTGAAAAATTAGAAAAAATTCAAAAAAATTTACTTAAGAATTATTTAAATCCAGTATTTTCTAAAATGTCAAAAACTCACATACTTGACACCTATTCAAAATTATCAGACCTTGGAACAAACCTATATAAATATAACATGTTGAAGTCAAATGGACTAAATATGGGGGTAGAAGGAGATGAAAGTTCTGAAATAGTTTTAAAAGGTCATATTAGCAATACAGAATATATTTGGCATTCTGAGCATGATAAAAAAACTTGTGCTAAGTGCCTAGAGCTTGATGGAACAAAATATGACTTTTTTGAAGAAGTACCTGAAAGACCACACCCAAATTGTAAATGTTATGTAGAAGAAAGAGAAAAAGAAGAAGAGTGTAATTGTTATGAAATTCTTGAAGCATTTGATAATTTTATAGAGCAAATTGACACATTAAAAACAGTTGTTGAAATCAAAATTTCTTATTGGCTTGAACAAATTCAATATGACTTTTCTATTAAAGCTGGCGAACTAGGACAACTTATTTTAACTGAACTAACACAGCTTGATAATTGGATTGGAGATTTATCTTCTGAATTCAAAAATTCTAGAGATGAAATATTTATAAATTCTGATAAATACTATCATACAAAAGCTTTTTGCAAAGTTGCACAAAGAGAAAATGAATACTATGACTATCTTGCATTGAAAGTTGGGCAATTTAGGGAATTTGGGCAATTTTTAGAACATATAGTAACACATGAACAAACATATGAAGAAGCGAAAGCTGATAAAGATGCAGATAATCAAGCAAATGAGAATGGCATTAAACTAGGGAAAGAACACCCAAATGAAGATTGCGGAGAAATTTTGAATAAAATATGGAAGAAAGACTAATAGACAAAAGTTCTATAAAAATTTATAATAAAATAATGGAAAAGATTAGAAAACCCAGATTATCAACAATTCTTAGGACTGTGTGCTCTATATATGCAAGCATACCTCTGCTGTTTATCGTCTTGGCAACTATTTTTAGTATATTTGAAAAAGACATTTCTTTTTTCTGGGCTTGTCTTTTTTTGCTAATTATTTTTTCCGGCATAACTTGGTTTTCATATTGGGCTATTTGGACAAAAGGAATATTCCGTAAAATCGCATGCGGAATCATTATAACATTTTTGTATTTTTGCTTTTGGTTATTAACAATGGAATAGGCAAAAGCTTGCGACATGCACGAAGAACATTTGACAATATGATTTTCACGCATTGTAGCTTTATATATTTAAAGCATGCTCTATCCACTATTCACCTTAACAAAACTTAAACATTTCCTCTTTTTAAATGATGTACTAATTCTCAGATTGTATAGAATAGATATGTAAAGAACAATATTGTGGGAATTTTAATGAGCCAGAGTTTTGATTTTACATCATACAATAACATCAAAAGAATGTCCGAAGAAGAGTTGACATCTTTGTGGGGAGAATACCTTAAAGATAAATCCAACAAATCGATTCGCGACACTCTTATTGTGCAATATATCTATTTAATCAGATATGTTGTCGGGCGTGTAAAAGTGACTCTCCCTGCGACAATTTCCATTGAAGATATTGCAGGTTATGGCGTTGAAGGACTTATAAATGCAGTTGAAAGATACTCACCCCAAAAGAATACGAGATTTGAAACTTACGCTTTGATAAGAATTCGTGGTGCAATTTTAGATAGAATTCGTGCACAAGACTTTTTGCCAAGAAGCGTAAGAAAGAAAATTAAAGACATAAAATCTGCACAAGAACATCTTAAACAAGAACTTGGAAGAATGCCTACAACCACTGAGGTTGCAAACTATCTTGATATGGAGCCGGAAAAGGTTTCTCAACTGTTGGCCGAAGACACTACAATGACGTCTTTGTACGACAAACGCGGAAACACAGAAGACAGTGTTGAAATTATCGATACAATTCAAGATGAGAATAAACTTAACCCACAAGAAAAAGCTGAAGAGCAAAATGTCAAACAAGAATTGGAGAAAGCATTGAGAAGATTGCCTGAAAGAGAACGAATTATAATGGTTTTGTACTATCAGGAAAACATGACCTTGAAAGAAATCGGTGCAACTATCAACATGTCAGAATCTCGTGTTTGCCAAATCCATGCTCAAGCTATTATGAAATTGAAAAATATTCTTAGTGAAAACAGATCAACAAGACTTCGCCAAAGCATTATCGCTTAGCTTCGTATTCAATTATTACAAAGTCTACTCTGTTGTCAAAGCCTTTTTTATTATTGGAAACATTGTCTTTGAACGGCATAAGTTCACCGAACCCCATTGGAAAAACCTTTTCAAACGAAACTTTTCTGCAAAGAACCATGTAGTCTGCAATATTTTGGGCTCGTGCTGTTGAAATTTCCCAGAATTCTTTGTAGTCACTGTCTTGCGGAATTTCTTGTCGAGTGTGACTTTCGATAACACAGTCGTTTTTGAGTCTTTCAACGATAAAAGAAATTGTGTCTAATACGTAAAGTGAACTCTCTTTAAGCCGGGCATCTCCTGTTGAGAAAAATTCATTTTCGTCGATACTAATGATTAATCCACGTGGAACTTTTGTATAAATAATTCCTTGTTTTACCGGCATGTAGGACTTGAAAATTTGCTCTAACCGTTCGACTGCTGGTTGATAAGATACTGAAACATCAATTACAGAGTCTGAAAAACCTGTACAAAAAATAAGTATTAGAATGAAAAAGATTAAGTAAAGATTTTTCACAAAGCAATATCCTCAAACGCATTATTTAATACCTTTTAAGCAAATTCTATTAGCCATGTAGAGTTGAGATAGGTACGCAAAAAAATTTTATGGTTTAGCATCTTAAACTTTTCTATAAGTTTACAATTTGTTGACTTGACTCTGATTTTATAATAATCTTTTATAAGATGCCATTCTGAGGCTGATTTAGAGGTTCTTCGAGCTTCTCAAAATGGCTTGATACAAGATTGAAGAACCATATTTGAAGAGGATTAGGGAAATTGGATTTTACAACTTTAACTATTGAAGTATTAAAAGCACTAGCTTCTATCGTAGGAAACTATGGTGTTGCAATTATATTATTGACTGTTGTTATCAGACTTGCAATGTGGCCGTTGAATGTGTCACAACAACGTTCTATGAAGATGATGCAGTCATTACAACCAAAAATCAAGGCTATTCAGGATAGATACAAAAACGATCCGCAGAAAATGCAACAAAAACTTATGGAATTCTACAAAGACCACAAGTTTAACCCTATGGGTGGCTGTTTGCCGTTGCTTATTCAATTGCCGATTTTCATTTTGTTGTATTCTGCATTGATGAGCCCTCAATTTATTCAAATTGCCGGTGATACATCATTCGGATTTTTGAGCAGACTTGATACAACTCTTCGAGCAACTGCCGGACGCTCTTATGATGGAACTTTTGGCGTTTCACAAGGTGATACATTTACAATCGGCAAAACTGCAAAAGTTTACCTTCCGACAGAAACTCTTGATAACGTAAAGGTTAAAAATCCTGCAAAAGCGATTGAAATTCAAGGAGAATTCACTCCCGGCGAAACAGTTGATTTTAAAATTGATTTGGATCACTTAGACTTGAAATTCGCCCAACTTAATGACATTGAAAAAGCTGAAATCGCTGTAACAGATATGTCTAACAAGGAAATTGAAAATATAACTTTCACAAAAGAAGGCAATATCTTGGCAGCGTCTGTTCCAACAACAAAATCAGCAAGAGCTTTCCATTGGGACGTATTTGCTCTAATTGCGTTGTTTGCGGTAACTATGTTTGCATCACAAAAAATCATGATGGCAACTCAAAAATCTAAAGATAGTGCAACAGATCCGACTCAGGAAGCTATTCAAAAATCAATGGGAACATTTATGCCAATTATGATTATTGGTACATTTGTGATAATTCCTATTCCTGCCGGTGTTTTACTATACTTGGTAACAAGTAACATTATCCAAATTTTGCAAACTGTTATTGTTAACAAGCAAATTGATGCAGAACAGGCTAAAACTCAGGTTTTGGCAAGCGATTCTGATGTCGCAGGTGCAAAACAAATTAAATCAAAAGAATAAGAGTCATTCTGAGCCGTAAATTATTGGGATACTTCGCTACACTCAGTATGACAGGTATATTGGCGAAGAATCTCAACAGGCTTTGAATGTTATTATCAGAATATGATTACAACTTGCCGGAAGAGCTTATAGCTCAAATGCCGGCTGATAAAAGAGAAAATTCAAAAATGATGGTTCTAAACCGAAAGGATAGAACCATTTCTCATAAGCATTTTTATGACATTGTAGACTTGATTGAGCCAAATACTTTGTTGGTTATGAATAATACGAAAGTACTTCCGGCAAGGCTTATCGGGCATAAAGACACAGGTGCAAAGATAGAGGTGTTTTTACTAAAATCTGTTGAAAATTCTGAAAACGGCTGTCTTTGGGACGTTTTAATTAAACCTTCAAAACGTGTAAAACCTGAAACTGTTATAAAAATAAGTGATGATCTTTCCGTAAAAGCCTTGAAAAGATTAGAAGAAAATGGCGAATGGCTCGTTGAACTTATTTATGAAGGTGAAAATGTTTTGGACGTGCTACACAAGAACGGACAAATTCCTCTTCCACCTTATATTGAGCGAAAAATTCCAAATGAAGATTTGAAAAAATTGGATTTTGAGCGCTATCAGACAGTTTATGCAAAAGATGAAGGTTCTGTCGCTGCACCGACCGCTGGGTTACATTTTACAAAAGAAATCCTTGAAAAGCTTCAAAATAAGGGAGTTGAACTTGCTTATGTAACGTTGAATGTCGGTTTAGGAACGTTTAGACCGGTTCAATGTGAAAACGTTTTAGAGCACAAAATGCACTCTGAAACGTTTGAAATATCTGAAAAGGCTTCTGAGCAAATAAATCGAGCAAAGCGTGAAGGTCGAAAAATTGTTGCCGTTGGAACAACGACAGTCAGGACGCTTGAAACCGCATATCAAAAATTTGGGTGCATAAAACCATGTCATGATCATTCTGAATTATTTATTTACCCACCGTTTGAGTTTAAAGTAATAGACAATTTGATCACAAATTTCCATTTGCCGAAATCGACATTGTTAATGCTTGTGAGTGCGTTAGCAGGAAAAGATTTTATCTTTGAGGCATACAAAGAAGCGATTGAGAATAATTACAGATTTTTCTCTTACGGCGATTGCATGTATATTTCATAAAAATATTTTATTGTTGACAAATAATTTTCTTTATACAAAAATGATAATTGTTATCACTTTTATGGAGAAAACATGAATTATTCCAGACAACGTGAAGTTATACTGAAAACATTAAAGGAAAATGTGGTTCACCCGACAGCAGATTACTTATATGGAATTTTGCGTGAAATAGAGCCTAATATTAGCATGGCAACTTTATACAGAAATCTCAATCAACTTGCTGAAAAAGGGATTATCAAAAAAATTGACGGTTTAGAATCATCTTCTCATTTTGACCATAATACTCATGAACATTTTCACTTTATTTGTGATAAATGTAAGAGAGTTTTTGATGTGTCAGTAGACGTTGCTCCGGACGTAGTTCAGAGGACTAAAAACGAAACAGGTTTTGATGTAAAAGGGTACGACATCGCACTGCACGGGCTTTGTAATGAGTGCAAGCAAGATGCATAAAGGCGAAGATGCAAGGTCTTTTTCAAAAGAAAAGAACTTAGTGCCTTAGAGTCATAATAACTTAGTATCTAAAAAAAGAAAAGAAAGGACAGAAAAATGGAAAAATATATTTGCACAGTATGCGGTTATGTTTACGATCCGGAAGAACATGACGGAGTAAAATTTGAAGATTTACCGGACGATTATATCTGCCCACTTTGCGGTGTTGGCAAAGATATGTTTGATAAAGATTAGTAGTAGGAGAAAATTATGAAATTTCAAGAAATCAAAAATAACATTTTTTATTGCGGATTAAACGACTGTGACAGAAGAATATTTGACGAACTTATTCCGTTGGAACACGGTACAAGCTACAATTCATACCTTGTAAAAGGTTCTGAAAAAACAGCGATTATTGACACAATGTACCCGCCAAAAACAAAAGAATATTTAAAAAGACTTTCTGAAAACCAAATAGGCAAAGTAGATTATATTATTGCAAACCATGGAGAACAAGACCACTCCGGTTCAATCCCTGCTCTTTTGGAAAAATATCCGAACGCAATTGTTTTGACAAACCCGAAAGTTGCTGAAAATATTAAAAACATGCTGTTTGTACCGGAAGAAAAAATAAGAGTAATCGCAGATGGAGAGGAAGTTTCTCTTGGTGATAAAACTCTAAAATTTATTTTTGCACCGGGAGTTCATTGGCCTGACACAATGTTCACTTACATAAAAGAAGACAATGTTATTTTTACTTGCGACTTTTTAGGTGCACATTATACATTTTCAGATGTTTTTGCCCCTGAAAGCGAAGAACTTGAAAAGAGTGCAAAACGCTATTATGCAGAAATTATGATGCCTTTTAGAATGATGTGTAAAAAATATACTAAAATGATTAAAGATATGAATGTGGATATGGTTTTGCCAAGCCATGGTCCTGTCCATAAACGACCTGATTATATTTTAGATTTATATACAGATTGGACAGCTGATGCTCCGAAAAATCTTGTTGCATTGCCTTATGTTTCAATGTATGAAAGCACAAAAGAAATGGTTGACTATTTGAGTGAAAAATTAGAAGCAAAAGGTATACAAACATTCAAATTTAACATTGTTGATGATGATTTGGGTGATTTGGCAATGGCTTTGGTTGACGCTGCAACAATTGTTATGGGAACATCAATGGTTCTTGCAGGTCCACACCCAATGGCTGTAAATGTTGCCTATTTAGCAGCTGTTCTAAGACCAAAAGCAAAATTTGCGTCACTTCTCGGATCTTACGGTTGGGGCGGTAAATTGTTTGACTTAATCGCTCAAATTTTGGCTCCTTTAAAACTAGATTTAATCGAACCATTACAAATAAAAGGGAAATTAAAAGACGAAGATTACAAAAAATTAGACGAAATGGCAGAAAGCATCTTCGAAAAACATAAGTCAATAGGATTAGTATAAAATATATAAAGGGTGGATTGAAAAATCCACTCTTTACTTTTATCTTAACATTTGTAATATTTATAAATAAATTTGGCAATAATTAATTTTTACAAGTTTTATAAGAATTATAAAAAATTGGAGGAACAAATTATATGACAATTAGTGCAATTAACTTTTTAGGAAAACCAGAAAC
>CAKUZO010000075.1 GCA_934717895.1 uncultured Candidatus Melainabacteria bacterium
CAAATAGAGCCATCAATGCCTTTGGAGAAGTCAACTTTTTAATCATAATCTCTCCTTTTTTATACAAGTTGTCCTACTACTACTTTTCAATACATAAATTATACCGCAAATTATGATAATATACAATAGTTTTAAAAGAAATATGTTAAGACTTTAGCCTAAAAATTTTATACGTTTACACAATTCAACAATAAAGCTTGTTTTCACACCTACAAATATTATTAAATCACCTTCATCACATCAAATAAAATGAAAAGATAATTTTCATATAGTTAAGTTGGGCAATTTATTTATATATATAAATAATTTATTATCGTATATGAGAATAATAATAGGGGAACGTATGCTAAGAATTACTAGAACAAAACTTCTTAAATATTCGGTATTCATAACTACTTTTTTAGTTATTTCACTGTGCTGCTATTTTGAATTTAAACATGCATTACATGTAATAATTTTTGCAACTTTATTAAGTTTTATCAACACGTTACTTGCTTTGCTTATACTTAAAGAAAAAATTTTTGATAAAAAAGCCGAGCTTGAAAAAAGACTAAAACACCAGCTTAGAAATAACGAAAAGAATTTTACAACTATCATTAACAACATGCCTATGATTGCGTATATCGTTGATACAGATTACAATTTTGTTGCCTGTAACGACGAAACCATAAACTATTTTGGGATAGATACTAAGGAGAAAAAGCAGATTAATCAAATATCTGCAAATATTTTTGAGAGGGATACTATGGAGCAAATGAAACAAGAAAACAGTTTTGTTGTACAAAACAAACAAACATTTGTAGCAGACAGACCTATTAAATTAAAAAACGGCCGTCAAAATTGGTTTAGAGTCCGAAAAATACCTATTATCGATAGTGGCACAAATAAAATAACCAAAATTATTGTTTTTGCCAGAAATATCGACGAAGACAAAAATGCTCAAAGGCAGAGAGAAACTTATATTTCAACACTTAGCCACGACCTAAAAACTCCAACTATCGCACAAATTAGAGCTCTTGAACTTTTAGCCAGTGAAAACTTAGGTTCAATTAACGAAGGACAAAGAGAACTCCTGAATCTAACCCTAGATTCATGTTACTGCATGTATGATATGCTCTCAACTATTTTGACAACATACAAATATGAAAACAATGACATGACACTTAGCCATGAAAAAGTACACCTGCTTAAAGTTTTGGACAATGCTTTCAATAAATCAGGCAGAGCATTAAGAGAAAAAGAGCTAAAAGTAAAGATAACTTCTCGAGACAGATTTATTTCTCTTTTTGGAGATAACTATCAGGTACAAAAAGCTTTTGACAACTTAATTGATTTTTGCTCCGCAAACGCTTTCTCTAAAACAGAAATAAGTTGTAGCATGCAAAAAATAAAGACTATTGATTCAATATATTTTTCAATACACTTTGAATGTTCTGATAAAACGCAAGAAACAATACAAAACATGCTGGAAATGTATACTACATCAGCAGAAAAATTTAACAAAATCGGTAGCAGCTTAAATTTATATCTGGCAAAACGAATTATAAACGCACACAATGGTATTATCCTAATTGAAACGAATAAAAGTAATTGCCATTTTATAATTGAAATACCTTGTTCTCAAAAAACCAATACTCCACTTGCAGTTTGCTAAAACAACAGAAAAACATAAACAACAGTATTCAATAAATATTGGATACTGTTTAATATTTATTATTTTTATATTTTTGTAAAAAATTTAATTTTTATAAATTATAATGCTAATATTTAATAATATAAAAAACTATTATGAGGATCAATACATGAAAAAAGTTCTTGTTATTCTTACAATTTTAGCAACAACAAATTTTGCGTATGCATATCCACCTTCACCAGCAGAAATAATTATGGTGCATGATATGCAAATGATTAACCAACAACGGTTTAGAATGGAAGAACTCAATGATTACAACGATGTTCAAACAGAAAAAGCTCGCTATCAAAAACGTACAGAACCGTCCTCTGAGCCACTTATTAATAAGCTTTTCAACAAGAAAAAATTTGTCGAAGAAAATGGACAAATTAAAATCGAAAGCGAACAATAGTCCTTATCAATTCGCATTAGATACCAAAACAACCGTATTGCCAAACTTAATGCCCAAAAAGGATTATTATAATAGAACCGAAAATTATTATTAAAGAACCCAAAAACTTCTTTAATATATTCTTTTCTCTAAATAATTTATACCCCAAAACCACGTTCAAAATTATCGATAACTGGAATAGTGAAAGCGCATATCCAACATTCATATACTTAAATACATACGCTGTTGCAAAAGTCATTATGCCAAAACATAGCGCGGTTATCAGATACATTGAAAAATGTTTTTTGCTCCGAATTCTGACTTTTTGATTACTAAATATTTTCACAAGAAAAAACGAAAACAACGCACCTAAAAAACTTGAAACAACAAATGACACAGTTATTGAAGAAAGAATTATAACCTTTTTTATAAAAACAGCCTCTATTGCAGAAAATACTAACGCATAAATTCGATATTGAATATCCTTTCTAATCAATGCTTTTGGAGATTCTAATATAAAATATGACCCGACAATTATAAGCACAATTCCGCATAATCCATAAATATTTGGGAATTCATGCAAAATAAATACTCCAAAAACCATGCCAACAATAGCTTTATATGAATTTATCGGGCCTAATACAGACAATTCTCCTCGTTTTAAAGCTAACGCCATGAAACAATTGCAAATTGCTCCCATAATTCCACCTAAAATCGCATATTGCCAAAAACCACGCTCTAACGTTGTATTTTGACACAAAATCAAAAGAGGCAATGAAAATACAGAAAGCAATAAATAGTTTATAAAATTAACATTTATTGGATTTTCACCATCACATGCCAATTTTTTCTGAAATACATTCGAAAACGAATTCGAAAATATTCTAACTATTACAAATATAGTATTAAATATTGCTTGCATAACTATAATTTAAACACAAATATTACAAAATGTAACGCTTTTAAAAAGTGTATATACTACAATTATAGCAAGAGTTTTGACTGTTTCATATTTAATTAAAAACAAATAATCCAAAAACCAATAACCAAGGCTATTGACTTATTATTACGCTTGTAGTAGATTTATGAGAACAGGAGGTGCAGTGATGAGAATTTTACCAGTACAGAATTATTATCGTACAAATAACACTTATTTAAACCAAAACAGAAACAATGTTGCAAACCCAACAACTGTTCAAAAACAGGCAGTTCAAAATATGACTATTCCGCCACAAACAAAGTTTGCAACACCAATTAATTTTACAGGAATTAAAACAACAGCGTTATCCCTTGCAAAACAAATTCCTGTCGAAGACAGACTTGCATCAATATTTCAAGTCGCACAACATGGCGATGTAATTTTACTGGGAGATAACATCAAAAGTGCTCAAAAAGCTTTAAAATCAACGATTAAAGATTTTAAAACCCTGATAAAGCGTTTTATTTTTATTCCAGAAGATGGAATGAAAGACACTGTTGTTTTCACAAGAAATGCGAAAGATGAATTAGAGGTATTTAACCCAAACAAAGCAAACATTTTCTTAGGTGACACTCTTGGCAAAAAAGATGCTATAAAAACAGGAGAAAGCTTCTATGTTTTAGAAGGTGATAGATTATTTATCGGAACAAAAACTCTTGATATCAAAACTAAACCAAAAACAGATTTAAGCCTACATAGAAAAATATTTTCAGAAATGTTTGACAAAACAGAGGACGTAAAACCTGTAATTGAACGCCAAAACCTAAAATCTGTAATGACGTTAGCAAGACAAGAAGCTCCAAGAAGCCAAACACTAACTTTTGCAGATGTTGGCGGTCAAGACGCTGCTATCAGAGATTTAAAAAAAGGTATTTTATATCCGGTAAAATATCCGGAAGCATACAAAAATTCAGTAGTAAACCATGGTTTTATCATGTATGGCCCTCCCGGAACAGGTAAAACTCTTATTGCACAAGCTTTGGCAAATGAAACAAATGCGAATTTTGTCAAATTAAATGGGCTTGAAATGGAATCAAAATGGGTTGGTCAATCAGAAGAAAACTGGAGAACTCTTTTTGATGAAGCAAGAGAAAACCAACCGAGTGTAATCTTCATTGACGAATTTGATGCAGTAGCTAAAAAGCGTAACGGACAAGATGTTTATGGCGACAAAGTTGTTAACCAAATTTTAACATTAATGAGTGACGTTGAGAAAAACGGAGATGAGATTTATGTTATAGCTGCAACAAACAAACCGGACGCATTAGATGAAGCTATCAAACGTTCAGGACGTTTCGGCAAACACATTGAAGTAAAAGCACCAGACACTCTTGATGGCGTTAGCAAAATTTTAGACATTCATACTAAAAACAAGCCGCTTGCCGCAGATGTAGATAAGAAAGAACTTTCTCAAAGATTGTTAGACTTGAAAACGACCGGTGCTGATATTGCACATATCACTAATACAGCACACGAAAACGCTTTTGAGCGGGCTGGAATATACGAAAAAATGGAAGCCGGTACTTTTACAAAAGAAGATATTGACAACCTGACAATCACAGCAGACGACTTTAAGAAAGCAATTGATGTATTTGCACAAAACAATACAGCAAGTAAATCAAGACGTCCTGTCGGATTTAACAGACCACAATAGCGTTTTTCCGCTAATAACTATACAAAACTCTCAATCTTATGTCAAAAAGGTTTCTGCCACAAAACAGAAACCTTTCTTTTTTATACACTTAGCTTCGTTGTCGAATTAGCAAACCCGACCTACAAATTTACTCATTCAATAATTTTTCAGCCAACTCAGATTCTGTGCGACCGTTAAGAGTCTTGCTGATTTTTTGAAGTTTTTGAGCAATAAATTCCATATTATCAGTCCAAACAAAGTTGTCCAAGACGTATTTTTCAGCTTTTTCAAAATCACCATCAATTTGAATTCTAATAATTTCAGAAAGCATTTCTTTGGCAATCGGAACAACTTTGTCAATATTTACGTGAATTTTTCCATCAACAATGTCATAAGCACCACGTTCTGCAAAATACTTGTTCTGCATAACAGTTCTAACTCTATGTGCCTGACTCATTGTCGGTTTTGATTTTAAGAAATTATCTGCCACTGTTGTTACAATAATCTGTTTTCTTTGTTCTTCTGTGTACATTCCAAGTTCACACAACAAGTCCACAAATGCCAAAGAGCCCATATCAGCCTTGTTTTCTTCAATGATATTTCTATATTTACCTAATGTTTCACAAGCTTTTTTAGGTCCAAGTGAGTGTGCGTTTTCGTGCCCGATAGTAAACCAGTGATCTGCTTCATCAAGGTAATACTTGTGCTGATCTTTGTCTAAAATCGCATCAAGTCTTTCTTGAAGCTTAGACATATCACTAATAAAACGGATTTGTCTATGGTAAACATTACGTCTTCCACCTCCGATTGTAAGTGATAATTTATCATCATTTGGAAGATTTTCTGCCAAAGTGATACCGCCACGATAAGCACCAACATCACCACAAACAGCAACCAAATCAACGTCTACCATTGTTTGTTTTGTGTCTTTGTCAGGTGAAATATTTTGTTCATATTCATCTGCAAACGGCATATTTTTCGCCAAAGTCTGAAGATATTTTTTGATAGCCATAAGTGCATCTGTACCTTTTTTATTAACAATACCGACTCTACCACCGAGAAAATCTTTTGGAGTTGCTTTTATACCGTGGCTTTCCAACAATGCAGACAATTCTTTGTTTTCAGCGATAGTTCCGGTCATTTCATCTTCATAATTTTCTCTTGTTATAGTAAATTCTAACGGTGTATCTTGTAAAGTTGCCCATTTTTTATCCGCATAAGCATCTAACATCGGATCAGCCGTTCTCAAAGCTTTGGCCTGCAATTTTAAATACTCTGTAAAATCTGCATTTGTAGAAGTTTCAGAAGCTTTGTCAATTTCATCAGCCATCTTAGAAAAATCTTCCTTAAACTTGTCTATATAATCAATTCCGACAAGTTCATCACCGCATCTTTCAACAACAGAACGTTGAGTCAAAATTTTCTTAACCTCTTCAATTTTACCTTCATTCACCATTTTTGTTAAGATTTGATGAAATTCTTCTTTTGTCAAATCTTCCGGATAAACACCTTTTCCGGCAAATTCAACAATACCTTTTGCCAAATTAATTCTGTTTGACATTGTATCAATCGCATTCATACCCTTTTGAGCGTCAAACAAGATTTTTGTTAATTCAGCTTGTTTGTTGCCTTTTTTAATTTCATCTTCCAAAAACGCCTTGAATTCAAGGTTATGGTGACAATCTATTTGCATATTAACTTTTTCTAGAATATATGCCGCTTTAACAAGATGTTTTAGAGTTTCTTTGTCGCCATCTGCAAGTTCAAGATATTCAGGAGCATCAGCTTTTAGCATCTTTTTTGTCATTAGATAATCTTTATTTGTACGTTTTTCAAGTTCTTCCATTGATAGGTTAAATTCAAATTTTCTCATTCTCTTTCTCCTTTTTGAGGTAATTATAGCATATCGGAGAATATTTTCATTAGACTAAATGTATGAAAAATTTTTCATATTCACTTGAAAAATAACAAAAAAATTGGTATAATGAATTTGTGAACATAAGAAAACAAGAGGAGTTATATGAATAAACAAGGATTTACACTTGCGGAAGTATTACTAACTATGAGCATTGTAGGTATTGTTGCAGTTGTTACAATGCCAGCATTAACCGTAAGTACAAATAGCAAGCAGTTACAGGCACAATTTAACAATGCACATTCTATTCTTTCCCAAGCTGTTTATACAGTTGCAGGGCAAAAAGGTCCGGGCATAAGAAAAATATATGCAGCATTCACAAACCCAGACAAAGAAAAAAATGAAGAAGGTGGCTACAAAAACCAAAACGAGTTTTTTCAATTATTTTTCAAACAATTAAAAGTAGACGGCAAATGCAGATATAACGTAAATGAAATAAAAAATTACAACGGATCCAAGTCAGGGAATTCTGTTTATATTGACCGTGGAACCAAAGCACCTAGCAACCGTTTAGCAAATGGTATGTGCGTAGATGTTAATATTTGTGCAAATGAAATTAATATCACTGTCGACATTAACGGAACTAAAAGACCTAATCAATTGGGACACGATATCTTCTTTTTCGACATAAACGATGACGACAAATTAAACCCAAAAGCATCAGTAGCATTTACCGAAGAGAATTATCAAGAAGCCCTAAGTAAAGATGCGAATGCTGACACTCCAAACCTTTCAGGGCAATTAGGAAACCCTTGTTCTGCTACATCACAACAAGCAGGGAATGGCTTAGGTTGTGCTTATTGGGCTCTTTTAAATAAAAACCCAAATGACAATTCTAAGACATACTGGGATAATTTGCCTAAATAATTGTTAGTACTAAGGCACTAAGTTCGTATCGGAAATAAAAGTCGTTAAGACGATAAGCAAAAGTAGGGCGGGATACCTATCCCGCCATTATTAATTTGATAACAAATCATGACGACGGGGTGGGTACCCCGCCCTACCTGCACATTTGCGATTATGTCTGATTTTGAGTCGCCAAATGATTAAATTATTAAATGATTAAGTTATTCCCCGACACACACCGCCTGAATTCCACTACCCATGTCACGGGGGGTGCTTTCCCAGTACGTACCCGACTGGTCGAAGGTGCGGAAGAACCCGAGGACGCTACTTTCTCCTCCCGTCCAAACGGAGAAAAGCATTTCAGTGAAGCCCAGAGAGGAGGCTTTTGAGGTGTCTAACTGTTTAGGATTACCTTTGTAGAGCTCTGTTGCTAATTTTGCTAAATCATCTTTGGTTGG
>CAKUZO010000076.1 GCA_934717895.1 uncultured Candidatus Melainabacteria bacterium
AGTGAAATGTGAGAAGTGAAAAGTTCATTTAGCTCGCTTTGCTCAAAAATAGCTTTGGTGCGTTAGCACCTGTAACGGTCTTTTCACTTTTCACATTTCACTTTTCACTTGAATAATCATACCACAGAAATTTTTATGATAAAATAATAAACAAATAAGGAGAAAAAATTATGATAAAAGTTGCAGTTTGCGGAGCTATGGGCAAAATGGGCAAGGAAGTTTGTCTTGCCGTTGAAGAATGCCCTGATACAGAATTGGTTGCAAAAATTGATATTGCAAGTGATGGCATGTACCATTCAATAGATGATGCTCATAGGGTTGAAGATATTGACGTTTTGGTTGATTTTACACAGCCAAAATCTATTTTTGAAAACGCTAAATATTGCCTTAATAACGGGATTAAAATTGTTATCGGCACAACAGGTTTGTCAGATGAGCAGATTGCGGAATTGAAAAAACTTTCACAAGAAAAAAATACAGGCTGCTTGATTGCTCCAAACTTTTCAACAGGAGCGGTTTTGATGATGATGTTTGCAAAATTGGCATCTAAATATTTTGATAATGCGGAAATCATTGAACTTCACCACAACCAGAAAAAAGATGCTCCGTCAGGAACAGCTATCAAAACAGCCGCAATGATGGCAGAAGTTAATGATAATTTTACAAAAAACAATTGCCCTGAAACAGAAACAATCGAAGGTGCAAGAGGCGGAAAATCATATTCCAACATACATATTCACTCTGTCAGAATGCCTGGTTATATTGCATCACAAGAAGTAATTTTCGGATCATCAGGACAAATCATGACAATTCGCCATGACTCAATGGATAGAAAATGCTATATGCAAGGCGTAATGCTTGCCGTAAAACATGTTTTTGAAAAAAATGATTTTGTTTACGGCTTGGATAACATTATGTAAAAACTTTATAATCAATATTATTTAGCTCAATACCTCTTAATTTATTTAATTAAGGGGTATTTATTTTGAAAAAAGCAAATACTTGAATAAGCTACTCGTTTTTGCTTAAATAAAAGCATGAAAACATTAGCACAATTTATACAACACAGAAGAGATGAAATCGGCTATTCCCCAAAAGGATTGGCAAAAGAGTGTAATTTACCGCTTAACTTAATCGAAGATATAGAAGCCGGCAAAGAATTATTTTTACCCGTTACGGTTCGCCAAAACCTTGCAAAAGTATTAAAATGTGAAGCTGACGAAATTAAAGCTCTTGAAAAAGATATTTCATCGTACACAATTTCACAAGAAATTATTGATAGTTTGAAAGAACTTATACTGAACGGTGCAGGCGGATTAAAATGTCCAAAATGCGGAGCTCCATTGGTTACAAGGATAGCAAAACTCTATGACTTGGAAGATAATTTAATGCTTCACCCAAAAGCTCATTGCTCAAAATGTTCGTTTCATATTACAGAATAAGGTTTCAAAATAAAAATATTAAAAAATTTGTGCAAAGGAATATATTTGCACAAATTTTTTAACGTTATATTTTTATCAACAAAAATCTACTGTCTTTTAATGCCAAAACCTTATGCTCGGTGTCTTTTTTGAACATTAAGATTTCGCCTTTTTCGACTTTGAATTTTTCTGCATCAAAGTGAAGTTCGATTTCCCCATCAACAACTATTACAGCCGCATCACAAATTGATGTGTGAGTGTCAATAATTTCTTCTTTTTTCAACGAAACAATCGACAAACTGCTGTCATTGTGCTCCATTAGAGTTTCTTTTTCGAATTTCTTATCAGTTGTGCCAAGTTCTTTAACTTTCAATACGTTATAAAACATTTTTCCCTCCTTAATTTTAAACTACACGTTCATTTTAAGAAGGGAAAAATAATTTTTTATCCGACTTTCGGGCAATATATTTTTATTTTTTTGCCGATTTGTCCGCAAGCTCAGAATCTACTCTCAAAAATACCGGTTTGATATCTTCTTTTTCGATAAGTTTTCCAAGCTTGATGTTGTCAGCTTTCAAATCGTCAAGTTTTGTATTTAAGTCAAATGACAATTGTCTAGCCATATCAGAGGCGATATTCGGACAGTATGGGTAAATCAAAGCCGCGATTATACACATAATGTCAAGCACATTTACCAAAACTTGTCCGCATTCCGTCATTTTTTCTTCTTTTGCCAAAGTCCAAGGCGCATTGTCTTGAACGTATTTGTTTGTCATATCAACAAGCGAATTTATTGCAAGAGCAGCTTCTGAAATTTCAAAGTTATCAAAGTGATTTTTAACAATTTGAACTGTGCCCAAAGCCTTTTTCGCAAGCGGGTTTTCAGCCTTGAATTCGGCTTTAACTTCGCCATCAAAATATTTAACCAACATAGAAAGAGTTCTGTTCAAAAGATTTCCCATGCTGTTTGCAAGGTGTGCGTTGACTTTTTCCTTGAAGTCGTTGTCGGAATAATTTCCGTCACGTCCGCAAGGTGCAGATGATGCCATGTAATATCTGAACGCGTCAGGATTTTCAAGATTGAAAGTTTCCAAAACAGATGTTGGAGAAATTACGTTGCCCAAAGATTTTGACATTTTTGATTCGTCAATCGTAATCCAACCGTGCGCAAAAATATGTTTTGGCAACGGCAAGTCCAAAGCCATCAAGAATGCAGGCCAATAGATGCTGTGGAATTTCAAAATATCTTTACCGATTACGTGAACATCTGCAGGCCAATATTTTTTGAATTTTTCAGACGGATTTTCTGTGTCGTAACCGAGTGCCGTAATATAGTTTGAAAGTGCGTCAATCCAAACATAGATTGATTGTTCAGGGTCTGACAAAACATCAATACCCCATTGAACATTTGATTTTGCACGAGAAACAGAAATATCCTGAATATCTTCCAACTGGTTCAAAACCTCATTAGCTCTGAATTCCGGCAATATAAAATCAGGGTGATCCTTGATATATTTGATGATTGCGTCTTTATATTTTGAAAGTTTGAAGAAATAATTTTCTTCCTTAACAACTTCCGGTTTCTTCTGGTGATCAGGGCAAAGACCGTCTTCTGTCAAGTCTTTCGGATTCAAAAAGCATTCGCAACCTGTACAGTACAAACCTTCATAAGAATTTTTGTAGATATCGCCTTGTGCCAAAAGTTTTTCAAAAATATGTTGAACAATTTTTTCGTGATCTTCGTCAGTGGTTCTGATAAACTGAGAATAGTTGATATCAAGGGCTTTCCAAGCATCTTTGAATTTTTGTGCGTTTGCATCACAAAGTTCTTTCGGGCTAATCCCCTTGCTTGCAGCGGTTTTTTGGATTTTGATACCGTGTTCGTCAGTCCCTGTAAGCATATAGACGTCATCACAACGTTGTGTATAGTGTCTTGTAATAATATCAGACAAGATTTTTTCGTAAGCGTGACCGATGTGTGGAGCTCCGTTTACGTAGTCAATTGCTGTTGTTAAATAAAATTTTTCCATTTTTTCTCCATTATTCTTTCAATGATTTTAGTTTAGCATAAAAAGATTTTATTTTCGCTTAAAAATCAAATATCTAAATTCGTCGCCGATAACCGTTTGAAGTTCGTAGTTATTTTGGACAAATCCGCAGAATTCCAGCGCGTAATCCTGACAAATGTATCTGAAATAATAATCTTTCATATCAAGGTTATTGAAAATAACAAATTCCGGTAAATTTTCTTTGTAGTGATTGATAATTTTCTCTTCGCCAAATGTTTCTGTGTAAAGCGGCAAAAGAGAATTGTAATAATCATCAGAACGCCTTTGAGCAAGAAAATTAATCGTCATACCTTCTGGAAAAATCACGATTTTGTCGTCTTGTTTAGTGTTTTTATTGATAAAATCGATTAACTGATTTGAACTCTCGGCATAAGCCTTAGATGTATATATAGTACCAATCGGCGTAGAAATTTTATTGTTGTTAAGCTCAATTGAATTAATATTTGAAAATATGTATAGCAAACTCATTAAAATCACTAAGTTGCCTGCAATACTTTCAAAATTTTTAGGCACGTATTTAAAAATAAAAGCAAAAAATGCAATAAGAGCAATTGAAACATAATAATTTCCATAGCTTCCTAAAAGAAGAACCCAAAATACTTTCGCACAAACAGCAAGGGTTGAAATCAAAAGCAACATTAATTTTAAATCAAATTTTGCTTTTTTCGTTTTTATGTTAAAAATCTCAATTCCTAAAAAAATAAGTATCAGTAATGGCAAAAAGCCCAGTGAATATTTTGTATCAAATGTCCAAACAAAAAATAACCAGCCAAATATGCTTAATATTACTGCCAATGCACGTTTTTTATCTGCAAAATATTTCCCATAAAATATTGCTACAACAGGTATTGCAAACTTCAAAAACAAAGTGAAAACCGTCATCGGAACTTTTGGGTGAAAATAAATTCCACTGTTTTGATAAAAATAAGTCAAAGTCTTGCTTTTCGCCATAAGAGATGTTGTTGCAAGTGAGTTTATAAGACTTTCAACCCTCAATCCTTGTGCAAACAATGTGCCAAAGCTTAATATCGGCACAATCACAAATACCAAAAGCGCTTTCCAGTTTTTTGACCTTACAATTATTGCCAAAATAATGAATGCGTAGAGTAAAAAGTCGTATTTGCAAGTTACGGCAACTCCTCCCAAAAACGAGCTGATACAAAGGTTTTGCACATTTTTGTCATCAGAGAATTTCAACAAAAAATAAAGCGAAAACAAAAATGCAACCAATCCATACAAAACAGCCCAAGAATATGGAAAATTGAAGTTGAAAAGGCTTGTTGTTGCAACGCCGACAGCAATTGTGAAAAAGCCGATTGCAAAGCTCAAAAACTTTGACAAAAACTTTTGTGCAACAAGATAAATTCCACTAACCACTAAAATTGAACAGCAAGCACCAATTCCGTAAAGCGTTGATAACTTAGCCCCAAAAACCATGTACCACAACGCATTTATCTGATACGCCAACGGCCCATAAATATTGAACAAATCCTTATACAAAACTTTTCCGCTCAAAATTTCTTGCGGATAATAAACTTCACGCCCAAAATCAATCAATATTCCCGAATAATGCCCCAGAAACATAAAAAGCCCTACAAGGCACAATAGCCACAATATTACGAGGAATTTATTTTCAATAAAAAAATCTTTCATATTACAAAATTTAACAAATAAACGCACAAAAAGCAATTTTGGATTACAAAAAAACTTTATATAGATAAGGTAGAAAAATAAAAGGTTATATTATGTCTTGTAATTGGGCTGGAAATTTGGATATGTTAGCACAAAACGGGGTTATTGACTTTGACGCCGCATCATATATTATGGGGCAACCCCTAAGATATGTCGGGAATCCTGCAAACCCTAATCCCTTCAACGGGCAACCGCCAACAATGACAAATTTGAGTCAACCCAAAATTGACGAATTCAAAATGAACAGCGACAAAAAAGATATGGCAAAACCTTCATCTTGGAAAAAATGGGCGTTTGGGGCTTTAGCACTCGGAGCTTTGATTTTCGGCGGCTTTAAATTTAAATCAAAACTTGTCCCTTGGGCAAAAAACGCTTGGAATAAAATTAGCTTTAAATCCGCTGGAACTCGGATTTCTAAAAAAACAAAATCAGTTGGAAACTTTTTCAAGAAAGGCTGGAATTCTGCCGGTAGTTATTTGAAAAAAGGCTGGCAAGCGACTTGTAACTTCTTCCAAAAAGGTTGGAACTGGTTCATTGGACTTTTCAAATCAAAAAAACCGTAAGAAATAAATTAAACAAATGATGACTTTTTTTGTAGCACAATTATAATTATGGTATGAAGAAGTTAGCTGTTTTATTTTTAGTTTTAATAATGACAACGTCAAGTTGTTTTGCTTGGGGTTGGAAGAAAAAGGGGACGAGCAAAGTCGACACTTCACAAGTTGAAGTTCAGCCTGACGGACGCGGTTATGTCGGAACGCTTCCTGATGTTTCTAAAAACTTCAAAACAAACGAGCCAAAGGTCAGCAAACCGCTTGTTGAAGCAACGAAAGATTTCAATTCTTCACAAGAAATTAAACCTATTCCTCGTGAAAACCCCGCATTTGTAAATATTATTCTTAAACAAGACAAAACTTCACCCTACATAAACGAACTTAACGAAGATATTTTGCCACAACTTGAAAATCTTTTACTTTGCATTGAAAAAAAATATGACGTTCAAAAATTCAACGCAAAAGCATATTTTTTCAATAAGTCAATAGAATATTTGGCAGAAAAATATAACGGAAAACCTGAAAGTCACTTTGTTTCATTTATAAAATTGCAGGAATTAAGTTCCCACACAAAATCTATTGCAACCCTTCGAGAAGAAGCCGAAAAATACAAGCCATACTTAGCATACACAGGAGCCGGATACTTGTACAACGGGAATGTCATCGATCAGCAATTGGATTATTTGAAAACAGAAATTGAAGAAACAATTGTGATTGTAAAAGAGGCAAGATAATCCTATATTTAAAAAATATAAGGAATACTTTCTCGCCTCTTACCTTAAATATCAAATTTAATGTTTCTTTTTCGCTTGTTTTTCAAGTTTTTTCATTTGTTTTTTATGTTTTTTTTCTGTCATTCTACATTTTTTCAAAAGGTTATCATAATAAGTTTGCTTTTCTGCTGGGTCTGAAATATTTTCAGCCTCTTTTAACCCATTTTCAAAAATTGCCTTCTTTTCATACCAACCTTGATTTTTCATTTTTGTTGAAGCATGACAAACCATTGGAATTCCGACAGGCGCTGTAATTAACAAATCAGTTAAAACAATTCCGACAGAAAGCTCTGCAATATTTTTTCCTTTGCTTGGAAAAGACCTTGGATTTTGATATTTTTTAGGAACATATTCTTCCCAAACAGGAGCCTTTACATCTGATGGAGAAGTAGTATCCGTAATTGCCATTGCCATTGGAGCAGACGCTAAAATCACCATTGCTAACAAAATTGAAATCTGTTTTTTCATAAATTACCTCACTTATTTTAAATAATCACCTGTATTTACTTATATGTCAAAAAAACATTAATTTCAAATTTTTAATTGCTTAATTTTCAAAAAAATTTTTATTAATCCTTATATTTTATCCACCCTTGAAAATAAATCATACTCGTGGTATTCTTTAAGGGCGAAATTATAAATAGAATCGAGGAAAATTTATGACAGAAGTTAGAGTCAGAATTGCTCCGTCACCAAGCGGAAATTTGCACGTTGGTACTGCAAGAACAGCACTATTTAACTATCTTTTCGCTAAAAAGAATAACGGAAAGTTTGTTTTAAGAATTGAAGATACTGATGCTGAACGTACAAAACAAGAATATATTGACAATATTTTTGACAGTTTGAAAGCATTGGGTTTAAACTGGGACGAAGGTCCTGATGTTGGCGGCCCTTACGGTCCTTATACTCAATCTCAAAGATTTGATATTTACCCAAAATACGTTCAAGAATTGCTAGACAAAGGTTTTGCGTATGAATGTTTTTGTACGCCGGAAGAACTTGAACAAGAAAAAGAAGAAGCTTCCAGAAACAAAAAACCTTACGTTTATACTAAAAAATGTTTGAATTTAACAGAAGAAGAAAAAGAAAAACTTAGAGCAGAAGGTAGAAAACCTGCAATCAGATTTAATATTGCAAAAGCTCAAAAAGC
>CAKUZO010000077.1 GCA_934717895.1 uncultured Candidatus Melainabacteria bacterium
CTTTTGTATTGGCTCAAGGAGAACTGGAGAGTAAATTTGGTACAACAGGATTGGCTTATAGGACAAACAGCATCTGGAATGTAGGTGCTTATGACAATTATAGTCTTGAAGATATTAAATTCAAATACAAAAATCCAAATGATTCTGTTGAACCATATCTATATTTATTGAACTCCAATTATCTTAATGGCAAAACAATAGAAGATTTATTTGATTCCTTTACAGATATAAATGGAAATAGGTATGCTACTGATAAATATTATGAAAGTAAATTAAAAACTATACACACCCATATACTTACTAATCATAATATTGATTCACTACAGGCAAGACTTAACTACTATAAAGTAAGATTATAATGGACTATGGACAATTTATATTCAGTGTGTTGCTATGGATGGGATTTGGTATAGTTTGTAAGATATGCCTCCCACCTTTTGAGAAAAAAACAGACAGACTACTGAAAATCACAAGTTGGGTCCTCACTGTAGCCACACTTAGTCTATGTATACTTATTTCTTACGCAAGTATAGAAACAAGCATGAACAAGGCTGTTATAGATTATGACAGAGGCAAATATAAAGTAGAACTTAAAGTCAGGGTAGACACTGTTAGAACTATCAAGAAATGTCCAGAGTTATACAAACGTACTGTCCCATATGTGGCAGAACCACAGCCCATGAGATTTACACCACCAATGACTTGGGAGAAAGAGCAGGAATCACAAGATTCCTCAATGCCTTCTTCACAATTGGACTCTCTGAAATAGATAGACAGAGGGTATGTGAATGTTTGAGCTGTGGTAAGAAAAGACCTATTGGTGGGAACAATGGGAATTTAAGGTTTGGTATGTAAAATTATTTGGTAATACCAATTATTTTATTTACCTTTGTCAAACAATTAAAACATTAGTTTACTATGTCTAAATTGAATCCAAACATCAAGTCAACATCTAAATTTACAGATGAAAGACTTGCTGGAGGTAGTGGTGCTCTTGCTGCTAAGCAGTCAAACATTGCTCTTCTTAAAAGACTCACCTTGGCTAATCTTCTTTGGGAAGATGTTGCCTATTGTGATGGCAAGAAGATTGCTGAAGAGATTGAAAGGCTCATACCTCTATGTAGTGCAGAAGATGTATATACTGTTGCTTTGGCAGCAAGAACTCTACAGAAACTCAGGCACACACCTTTGTTTCTGGCATCTGGAATGTGCAAGTACCCTGAACATAGGCTATTTGTAAGAGACTTGCTACCAAAGATTATAACAAGGGCAGATATGCTGACTGACTTCCTTTCTATATATTGGAAAGGAGGAAAGAAGTCACTGGCTAATCAGGCAAAGAAAGGACTTGCAGCAGCATTTCATAATTTCAATGCCTATAAGTTTGCAAAGTATGACAGAGATGCTGCAATAAAACTCAGAGATGTAATGTTTCTTGTTCATCCAAGACCTCAGGATGAAAAGGAAGCAGAACTCTTCAAGATGATTGCTTCAAGGACTCTTCCTGTACCTGAAACTTGGGAGACCATGCTTTCAGCAGGAAAAGACAAGAAAGAAACATGGACCAAACTCATCAGTGAGAATAAGATTGGAGGTCTTGCATTCCTTAGAAACCTGAGAAACATGAGGGATGCAGATGTAGACAAGAAAGTAATAAAATATGGCTTTGAAAACCTTAAGGCTTCAATGCTATTGCCTATGAATTTCTTGCAGGCAGCCAGAATGAATCCTGAGTTTGAGAGGGATATAGAAGATGCTATGATAGCTTCATGGTCTAATCTTCCTAAAGTCCCTGGTAGGACTCTGTTCATACTTGATGCTTCTGGTTCTATGAAGTATGCTAGAATCTCAAAAAAGTCTGAACTCACAAGGTTTGATGCTGCAAAGGCTATGGCTATGCTTGCTGCAAACCAGTGTGAAGATTTCGAGTTGGTAGTAACTGCTGGTAATGACTATACCAAAGAGCATAAATCAGAAGTAATCAAATATCCTTCAAAGGGATTCAACCTTCTCAAGCAGATAGATGAAGCAAATAGTAGGGTTGGAGGTGGAGGAATCTTCACAAGACAATGTCTTGAGTGGTCAAGAGAACAGTTTACTGGAGAGTTTGATAGAATAATTGTATTCTCAGACTCACAGGACTGTGATTATCCTGATAAGAGAGTTCCAAAGCCCTTTGGAAAACACAACTACATCTGTGATGTATCATCTGAAAGGCATGGTGTGAATTATAGGGGTGTTTGGGATGCTGAAATAAGTGGCTTTTCAGAGCATTTCCTGACATTCATAGCAGCATATGAAGGTATTGAAAATACTTTTGATGAATGAGACAGATAGTAGGAAACATTCAGGGATATGATGTAATTTATGTCCCTGAGAAAAGAATCCTATTCTGTAAAAACACTGCTGTTCCTTATGACCTTCTTAAGGAGGCTGTCTATGGTGACATGGACAGATATAACATACCTCAGAAGAATCTGGTCATAAGGAAAAGTGGTGAAATTATAGAGTTTGGATGCTTGACAACAACTATAGAAAATGCCAAGAACATATTGACAAGTATTTATTAAAAAAAAACAATGGAACAAACAATTATCCAGAGCACAAAGAATGTGCTCAAGAAGAAAGTAAATTTCTTTGAACAGCAGCAGAAAGAGCGTATCATTACAGCCTGTAAGTCAAACATGAAGTATGCAGAAGTTCTTGCATTCATCAAGAATGAGATAGAAATGTCTGAACAGGATGTATCTCTCAATTACAACATCAAATGTTGGAAGACTGACGGTGCATTCCAGTTTAACAAGGCTGTTGAAGAGATATTTGGCTCAGTAAGGGCTGAGAAAGATGCAGGTCCTTCAGGCTCTGGTAATATCAATACTTTTGATGTTATCCTTGCTGATGGCTCACGAACAAAAGTACCTTTTGGTAGGATTTCATTGCCTGAACTTGGTGGTGATTCCTATATAGAGTTGAACTACTCTAATAGTACTTCAGAACTGGTTATAACAGGAGTATGCAAATCCAAGTATCAGTCCATGATTGATGATATTGTGGACAGGACAAGGGAACTCCTTGCTACAAACTCCATCTACAAGAATCAGGCTCTTGAGATAACTGAGAAAGGCAAAGAACCTAAGAGACTCAATCTTAGCCATATAGATGGTCAGTTGATGGTCTTGTCAAAGCAGACAGAGTTTGACCTTCAGCCTTTGAGGTCAAGAATCCTGTATCCTGAGAAATGTCTCAAGGCAGGCATTCCTCTTAAGTATGGATGTCTGTTTGAAGGGAAGTATGGTACTGGAAAGACCCTTCTTGCATTCAAACTTGCAAGAGAGGCTACCAAGAACAATTGGACTTTTGTATATCTTAAGGACCCTTCTCTTCTTGCAGAGACCTTGAGGATGGTGAAAATCATAGACAGGTCATGCAATGGAGTGATAGTCTTTGTAGAGGACATTGACCAGGTTACAAGAGGAGAAAGAGATGCATCTCTTCAGGATATTCTGAACACTCTTGATGGTGGTGATACCAAAGATATGAATGTCATTACTTTGTTCACTACCAACCACATAGAACTTATTGAACCTACATTCCTCAGAGGAAAGAGAATTGGTTCAGTAATTACTATGGACTGCCTTGATAAGGAGACAGCATTGAGATTCATCAAAGAGTCCTTCAAAGATGGATATAAGGTTGGTGAACTTAAAGAATCCCTCGACCTTATAGAGAAGATGGAGATAGCACCTGCATTCATGGCAGAGATAGTTGAATCTATCAAGAGTAAACTTATCTTTGCAGAGAACAATCTTGTAACTGATGAGATTCTCAAGAATGCTGTCAAGGCTTATGACAGACAGGTAAACCTCTCAAGAAAGAAGGATATGAGCATGACTCCTGAGAAGGAGTTCTATCAGAGCATGCAGACTATAATGGCTGAAGGAATCAAGCAGATTCTTAGAGGCAAATAGGAGGGCATATTATGGAAATAGAGGTCAATCCGAAAGCATCTGAGTGGATATTGAAGCAGCCTTGGTTACCTCAGTTTATAAATAACTGTATAGTAGCAATGAACTCCCCAGAGCAGATACTATACTATCTTCTTGGTAAAGAGTCACCTAGCACTGTTAATGGGGCTTTCTTTTGGGCGGAGACCCCTGAAGGTAGAGATTTCTGGAGCAAGATTGATGATGAGATGTTCGAGGCTTATGAAAAAGGAAACTGGGAGGACTTTGAGACCACTATAGAGATATAGTGAAAAGAGGCAGCAAGTCTGCCTCTTTAATAGGGAGTTAGCTTAATTGGTGAAAGCAGGAGTCTTATACACTCAAGACTAAGGGTTCAAGTCCCTTACTCCCTACATTAAAATGCCAGAATGGTGGAATTGGTAGACACGAGGGACTTAAAATCCCTTGGGCAGCAATGCCTGTGTGAGTTCAAGTCTCATTTCTGGTACTAAATAAAGATATTATATAGTGACAGACAGAGTTACTTCATCAAATTTGCAATTTTTGACTCTCATATAACAACACCTCCGTCTAAATTTTCTTATGATATCTTATATAAGGCACTATTGTTGATATTTAGAGTTACTTCAACTGTCTCTTAGTTTTCAATAGAACTCTAAAGATTGTTACATAGTGCCTTTCAATCTAAACTTCCCTGTAGCTCAGTTGGTAGAGTATGTACAGAACTGTGAAGAATGTTCCCTAATTGTGGTGATATTTACAGTTACTTCAGATTTGTAATCTCAGGGTCCTTGGTTCGAGTCCAAGCAGGGAAGTTTTTTAATAGAAACTTTAATACTATTATATATAATAACAGTAATCATTTAAAAATTAATGAATTATGAGTTCAGTTATAATGAAACCAGGCCCAAGTAAAGCTGAAATAGCTAAGAGACAAGAGCGAGATTTTAATCTTTGGAAATGTGGTTTTGAAGCAGGAGAAAAGTTGATGATAGAAAAAGCTCTTGAATGGTTTAAGGAACACAAGGAAGAGATAGTAACATCTTCATTTAATGAGTTTGAAATTAAATTCAGAAAAGCAATGGAGGAATAAACTATGACTAACAAGGAAATTATAAAATTCTTGAAAGAAAGCCCATTAGACAGGTACGTTATTCTCATGACTCTGTTAGAAGATGATACAATTTCAATTGCAGAACTTGTCAAACACAAAGAGGATTCTCTCAAGAAAACAGCAAGAGAAAAGACAGAAGAGTTAGCAAATGCTTGTGCTCTTATCATAAGATATAAGGACAAAATAAATACTAACACTCTTAAAGCTGATGCACAGGAGTTCTTGGATAATTGCAGTTACACGGGAATTGCAGGATATGGCAAACATAAATAATAAGAAGATATGAGACCGTTTAACTTAAGAGAATACTTAAAAAATCCGCAAAGAAAAATTACTACAAAGGATGGCAGAAGAGCACGAATTATTTGTGTTGACAGATGTGGATTAAATACAAAGCAAATTGTAGCGTTAATCACAATACCAAATGGAGATGAGATTATTAAGACTTATTGGGAAGATGGAGTAGAAACAAGAGGAACGAAAGATAATCCATATGATTTATTTTTCGCACCAGAGAAGAAAGAAGGTTGGATAAATATTTATAAATATAATCTATCTTCAATGATAACTCCTGGGTCACAAGTTTATAATACAAAGGAAGAAGCGGAATCAGCAATAGGAAGTGGTCTTGTGGACTATATTTCAACAATTAAAATCCAATGGGAGGAGTAAACTATGAAACAGTTTAATTTAGATGAATACTTGAAGAATCCAGACCGAAAAATTGTAACTAGAGATGGTTATGCTGCGAGGATTCTCTGCACAGATAAAAAGGGTAAATGGCCTATTGTAGCACTTGTTTATAAAGGTGATGAAGAAGACGTAGTCACTTATACAAGAGATGGTCAGAAGTATATACCGAAAGCAGAAGTAAGTTTAAATGATTTGTTCTTTGCTCCTAAGAAAAAGGAATATTGGATAAATATATATGAAGATTCTTATGGGTCTCCTTGTACAGGTACTTTTTATGAAACTGAAGAAGAAGCTTTGGTTAACAAATCAACTGCACTTACTTATTTAAAGACTATTAAAGTAGAGTGGGAGGAGTAAGTATGGAATCAACTTATAATAGCTATATCCCAGAAGATTTAGCCAGAAAAATGCTGGATGTTGGGTTTCCTCTATACAAATATGGCGTAGGAAGTTATGATGGAAAACCATCTTTCTTTACAGTAGATGAGAATAACCCTATGTGGGAAACCTGTGACAGATTTAGGATTCCTACATATGCTGAAACTTTAGATATGCTTTTAGATAAAAATATTACAATCTCTATAGAACCAACAGATGAACTTAAGTTTGAATTTTTTGTCTATTTTCAGAGCACAAAAGGAAAGATAAGTAGTCTTTCTAGTGTACGCGATAATTTTAAAACGGCATTAAAAGATGCAACATCTATGGCTATTTATTTTTAAATAATTTAATATGTTAGTAAAAGAACTTATTGAAGAACTTAGAAAGTTTCCTGAAGATGCTGATGTCATAGTTACAAGTACAAAATATAAAGGATATAATGTTATATCTTCTGTTGGAGCTATGAGAACTGTTGAAACAGAGAAAGACAATGCTGAAATCATTTGTCCAGTATTGATTTTCTAAATATATGGGGGTGTTTTGGTTTTGATTACACTCTATTTGGTAGTACCTTATGCAGTAGATGTGCAGCCTACTCTAAAAAAGCACAAACCAATAAATGCTAACAAAGTTAGAAAATCAGTTAGAAGCCTTGTAGATTACATTAAATCTGCTATGCAGGCACCAGCAGTTTCTTTTGCAGTTGCTGCCTAACAACTGGCTTTAGTGTTTGTGCCTTAAACAAATACTTGGTGGATGATGGGTGGATGTTACCACCTGACTTTTGGAGTATTTCAGCAGTAATTGAAATACTATCCTAAGCATATAAATAAAGGTATTATTGAAGGTTTGTAAGACACAGGTTCGAGTCCTGTCACCTCCACTAATAAATGGGGAAGTAGCATAATAAAAAAAAAACTCTTGAGCTTTTACTTCTGAAGAGATAGTGTTATTGAGAGTTACTTCGGGTTAATGCATTAGTTTCATAAGCTAAAGATTGTTTGTTCAAATCAAACCTTCCCCACAATATCTAATCAGGAAGAGTCCAGTGAGAATCTGTTTGGAAACTGGCTACACATCACAGTTTGTCAGTTTGATGTATAGGGTAAACATAGCATACCTGATTATGATTTAAGGACACTTCAGAATGAGGTGTCCTTTTTATTTGTAAATTATTAAAACCTTATATATGATAGAGTATAGAGTCATAATTTGGAACTTCAGTGCTGATAGAGTAGAGC
>CAKUZO010000078.1 GCA_934717895.1 uncultured Candidatus Melainabacteria bacterium
ACATTTCTTTACATCTTTTCATATCAAGCTCACTTTCTTTTTTGTATGTACATGTGTTATTATAACTCTGTTTTTGGAATTTGTCTAGACTTTGTTTGTTGAAAATTAATATGAGGTTACAAATGGGAGAATTCTATCATACCCCTCACCCTGCCCTCTCCCCGCCGGGGAGAGGGGGAAAGTTTCAAAGTTACTCATGATATAGTTACCATCAGTCGTCATTCTGAGTGATTAGCAAATAAAAAAAATAATTCGTCATTCTGAAAGCTTAGAAAAATAATGCGAGTAACGAGCATTAATTTTTCTTGCTATTCAGAATCTATTGCCACCGCCCCCAAAAAATAGACTCCGGATCGGAGTCCGGAGTGACAGTTACGCTTAGCTGCTTCGCTTCCTAGCTGCTTAGCTGCTTTATCTGGATTCTTTCGGCTTGAAAAAATCTCATTCGCGTTAAACGTGTCTCCGTAGTTGCAGAAAAGTCTTGCAGACCGCCTTGTTTTCTGCAACTACTCCGCACTCGGCGAATGAGCCTCAGAATGACGTGAATTGCTTCTGTTTCGAACTTATCGTCTTTACGCCTTATCGTCCTATCGACCTTTATTCCTGATACGACCTTAGTGCCTTAGTAACTTTTTCAAATACCACCCTCTTGGACTCTTCGCATCTTTGCCCTAACAAAACAAGAGCCGTCACTATTGACGACTCTCGTTTAATCCTTTTTGTTATCTTATACAACTAAAATGTTGCAGCTGGTTTCTTTTGAGCTGTTGCACCAGGAATTGATTGCCAATTTGCAGCCATGATTTTTTTGAAAGATTTCAAAGCTGTATCTTCAAGTTCACCAAGTTCTTCAGCTTCCATAATCAATTCTCTCAACGGCAACAACGCTCTTTGGTCTCTAAGAACACCCAATGCTGCTGCTGCACCTGCTCTAACAAGTTCGTTTTCACTACGGTTTTTCATAACATCAATCAATGCTGGAACGGCTTTTGTATCGTTCAATTTGCCCAATGATGTTACGGCGTAAATTCTAACGTTTACCCATTCGTCATACAACATGTTGATAACTTTATCAACTGCTTTCTTATTACCGATTTCGCCCAAAGCACGAGTTGCGTCACATCTTACATTTACTTTTTCGTGATCCAATGAATCAATCAAAGCATCTGTTGCAACATCACCGATTTCAATCAATGCGTCTGTTGCTGTAATACAAACTTGCGGATTTTCATCGTTCAAAGCTTCAACAAGCGGTTCAACAACGATTTCGCCACCCAAACGACCCAAAGCACGAGCGGCACGAACTCTTACGTCAACGTTTCTGTCTTCACGAAGAGATTCAATCAAGTGAATAGTTGCTTTTGAATCACCTAGTTCACCCAAAGCACGAGCTGCATACAATCTTACTGATCCGTTTTTATCATGTTTTAATACGTCAATTAATGGTTCAACTGCTTTTGAATCGCCCATTTCTCCAAGAACACGAGCGGCATTATATCTAACTTTTTCTGAATTGCTTGTTTTCAAATCTACCAATAATTCGTCAAAAGATTTTTTTGTTTGTTTTTTCTTGCTGTTCACACTAATTGTCATTAAGTTTCCTCCAACACAATACTTAAATTCTACACTACTAATATATTAAAAATTCCGAGAATCAAATATTGCCTTTTTTACCTACTTATATTAACTTTTATTAACATTATTTTTTCTTTTACTGTGATAAGTGCAGTCACGGGTTAAATTTTTGTTTAAGGGTAAAACTAACACTTTATATTACCAATATAACATATATTTAAAATTTTGTCTTGATCATGTGCAAAATTAATCCTCAAAACAGCTTTTGTTTTTTTAATAATTAGTGTCTTTCAAATATAGCTCAACAATTTTTGTAATAAAAATTCACAATTACTACTCCCCAGAGAGAGTAATAACGAACTCACTACCTTTACCAACCTCACTATTTACAGTAATTTTCCCTTTATGCTTTTCTATAATCTTTGAACAAATAGCAAGTCCGAGCCCTGTTCCAACCCCAATTCCTTTCGTCGTAAAACCAGCGGAAAATATCTTGCTGAGGAGGTTTTGAGGAATTCCTTTTCCGGTATCTTTTATCTTTACAACAAGGTTTTTACTTCTATATTCTGTTGTGATTGTAATCGTTCCTTGCCCATCAATCGCCTGGCATGCGTTAACTAAAATATTTGTAAACACCTGATTGAGCATGTTCGGGAAACATTTGATAGTCGGGATTTCGCCGTAATTTTTTACAACATTAATTCGGTTTTTTGTTTCGTGGCGAATAAGTTCCAGCGTTAAATCCAGTTCCTTATTAATATCCGCCTCTTGAAGTTCCGCCTCGTCCAAACGCACAAATTTTTTGAGCGAAGTTACGATGTTGCTAATTCGATTTACTGCCTCTTTGTCAATCTCGTTTATGTCAGTCAACATCTCTTTCAAATCGGCGTCTTCTATTGAGCCGAGCAGTTTTGCGACTATTCCGTTATTTGATTTTATTGAAGCAACAGGGGTATTAATTTCATGTGCAACGCCTGCTACAAGTTGCCCGAGGGACGCCATTTTTTCAGAATTGATAAGTTGAATTTGGGTTTCTTTCAACTCTTTCATGGCACTTTTAAGTTCTTTTACAGTTTGAACATTCTTTTGATAAAGTTCTGCACGAGTGATTGCGTTGGACAATTGAGAAGAAATAGCGTCCAAAATTTCGATTTCTTCGTTGAGTTCTCGTTTTTGATAACTCAGCAAAACTATGACTCCCATTAGGTTTTGCATGTGGTGAACCGGAATTATAATTCTCAGCACAGGTTCTTTAAACGGTTTTGCGCCAACATATTCTATCAAAGAATTAGATATCGCAATCTCTTTCCTATCAATAATTTCCGCCGTATTATCGTCAAAAGATATCAAGACTTTTTTCTTAGATTTCTTTTCGCCATAAACCTCGTCTATTTCAAATTGGCGCCCGTCCGCTTTTGCATAATACGCCTTGTAAGCACCAAACATAATTGCAAGTTCTTTGAGCGCTGATTGTAGAATTTGCGAGAGATCAATACTTTCCCTTATGTTATTGGAAACCTTGTTTATGAGGGCAATTCGGATAGCTTGGCTTTGAGCTTTTTGTTTAATTTTTTGTAAATCTTCGTTTTCTTCAAGAAGTTCGTTGATTTTTGCTTTTAATTTTTCATTTTCGTCATAAACATCATTCAGACGATTTTGTGCACTTACATCTGTGAAAAATATTATTGTATAGCCACCTTTTTTTATGGCTTGTAAGTCGTAATAATAAATTCGATTTAGCTCAGATTGGTAAGAAATTCTTGCAAAAAAATCTTCTTTCGACACCACTGCATGGTAGATGGGAGAATAGATTTCGATGTTTTCAGAATTCAGTGGGCAGATGTCAAAACTTGAATGATGCGAAAGTTTTTTTAGATTAGTAAAGTCTTTAAACCATCTTTTAAAAGTGTGGTTTTTGTACACGACTTCGCGCTTTTTATTAAGCACCAAAACGGCGTCCCTAAATTGTCTAAAAAAATCAAACTTTTTCATATATATATTATATTTTATCGCAAGAGTCATGGCAATTTGTAAATTTCTTTGCACATAAAGGTTTGTAAATTATTATATTTTTTATTATTGTGATGATATAATATTTTTGAGAGTAGTGGAAATTAAAATTATAAAAGAGAATTAAAAGAAAAAGATTTTATGGCAGGACAGACAAAAAAATTATCAATAGCATTCTATTGGCACATGCACCAACCGGTATATCAATTGACACCGACGGGCGACTATTTGATGCCTTGGGCAAGACTTCACGCAATAAAAGACTATTTAGACATGTTGCTGATTACAGACAAGTTTAAGAATATTAAGCTTAACTTTAACCTTGTTCCTGTTTTGCTTGATGAGTTAATTGATTATGGCGAAAATGAAATGCACGATATACATTCAAGACTCACCATTACAGATGTAAAAGATTTAAGTAACGACGACAAAGAGTTTATTATAAACAATTTTTTTGATGCAAACTACCATTCAATGATTTTGCCACACAGCGAATACAACAGACTTTATCAAAAGGCTCAGCAGAATGCCTATGATGATATAGGGATTTTTACGGAGCAGGAATATTCTGACTTGATGGCACTTTTCAACCTTGTTTGGTTTGATCCTATTTATCTGAACAAATATCCTGAGCTTAAAAAACTCATCAAAAAAGGAAAAAACTATTCGCTTGAAGATAGGATTAAAATAATTGAACTCCAACGAGAAATTATCAGACAAATTATTCCGACTTACAAAAAATATATTAAAAAAGGAAAAATAGAAGTAACGACAAGCCCTTATTATCACCCGATTTTGCCTATTTTGCTTGATGAAACTGAGATTAAAAAAGCTCAATATAAAGATTTCCCGACAAATTTAAACATGAAGGAAGACGCAAAAATTCAGACGAAATATGCACTAGACAGAATTGAAGAGTTGCTAGGCGTTCGTCCAAAAGGAGTTTGGCCATCTGAGCAGTGTATAAGCCCTCGTGTTACAGAAATGCTTAAAGATTTGGGGGTAAAATGGACGATTTCTGATGAAGGCGTTTTGTCAAACTCAATAAATTTCGAGTTTGTACGTGATTTCAGGGGCTACTTAGAAGACCCTTATCACTTAATGAAATCTTATAATTATGAGGGCGTTGACATCATTTTTAGAGATGCAATGTTACCTAATCTTATAGGATTTGAGTACCAAAACCATTCAGCAGAGGGCTCTGCAAACGACTTGTATGACAGAATTAAAGTTGCACAAGACAAACTTTTGTCATCTCCTGACGATTGTCATTTGTTAACAATTGCAATGGACGGAGAAAACTGCTGGGAAAATTACGCACAAGACGGCGACGAATTTTTGTCAAAAATTTATTCCCTAATTGAGAACGATCCGACTTTGGAAACTGTTTTAATAAGTGATTATCTTGAAAAAGATACTTCAAAACCTTTGCCAAAACTGAGTTCCGGCTCTTGGGTAAATCGAAACTTCAAACTATGGATAGATGAACCACTTAAAAATCTTGCTTGGACATATTTGAAGCAAGTTCATGAAGATTTTCAAAATTTTGTAAAAGAAAATCCGGAAAACCCAAACCTTGATGCTGCAAGACGAGAACTATACATTTGTGAAGGCAGTGACTGGTTTTGGTGGTACGGCGAGCCGAATGATTCAGGACGCGACAACATTTTTGACTTTATTTATAGAGAACATTTGAAAAACGTCTATAAATTTTTAGGAATTGAACCGCCTGAATACCTTGATACACCATTGTTATCAGCGATTTCAAAACCATCAAGATATCCGAAAGGTGAATTTACGCCAAACATTGACGGCAAAGATGACGATTTGTGGCTAAATGCAGGTAGTATCAAAATCCCTGACGGGCCTGTGCTTAAAGAAAACAAGTTTTACGACAGGATTTGTTTTGGTTACGACAAAGACAATTTGTATTTGAGATTTTACATAAACGAATTTGCAAAAGAGTCGCTCAGTGCACTTAAACAAGTAAATCAGATGTATATTTATATGCGAAATCAGGACAGAAAACAGTCCCTTTCGCCGATTAGAATTGTACAAAAACAGGAAAATATCCTTCCGATTTCAAAAGAAAAATTCCACCAAGAATTACAAATTTCAATTTATGATGGTGAAATTAACCTTGTTCGGCTTGTGAAAGCAATCCCGAATAACCTGTGGGTAATCGCTTCGCCTAAGAACATAAAAGCCGTCTATGGTGACGTTGTAGATGTTAGTATTCCGTTTGATGATTTGGAAATCAACGTCGGCGACACGCTCGAATTCCTTTTTGTAAACGCGAATTACGGAGTGAAAGATTATTTTGTTCCGAACGAAATGTTGCTTACGATAACTAGAATGTAACAAATTCTTAATAAAACATATAAAAAAGTTAAAGTTTTTTTTATGTTTGACGTTAAGAGAGATACAAAGGAAATTATATATGGTTGATTTTAATTCTGACATACCTAACGGACGCCCACAATTGGACGCAAATTACTGGAAAAATTTACACAAACCTGAACCACAACAAAATGGCGGAGTGTTTGATGTAAACACGAATTTTGCCTTGAAAGATTTATCTGACATTTCTGTTTTTAAAGGCAAAAAATAGATTTATTTCCTCTCTTTTCTTGTGTCAAAAAATTTATAAAAAAGAACCTTCAAAATTTCGGCGAAGGTTCTTTTTTTTACCCAAACAACTATCTTGCCATAGCTCCTGCCAACATATAGACTAAAATAAAAACAACAACAACTACATTTATTAACCAAAGTATGGCAGCTACTATAAAATTAAAGTCCGCTAATTCATTACCATCAACATCTTTATACTTATTTAAAAGGATTGCAAAGAAGTCAATCAACGACCACAAGCCACAACCACCAAAAGTCAATAATTGCAAAATTCCTATACCCACATACCCAGTATAAAAACGATGAAATCCAAACTCGCCAAGAAACAAAGATAACAACATTGTTATTGTCCAAGACTTGTCACTTTTTTGATTATATACTTCATTAGCCATAATAAATTCCTTTCAAAATTGAGTACAGCCAATACTATCACGCTGTTTATGATTTAAAATCATCTTTTTGTATTAATTTGAACCACAAAAACAACATCAGCGGAGCAACAATAACAATCAAGTTATTATATTCAAAAGCTTCTCTGAAATGAAAATGAAACAAGGCATGAAAGGCTCTTGTAATTCCACAACCCAAGCAATCATGCCCTGTTAAATTTTTCCACAAACACAATGTTCTACTGCTAAATTTCACCAACAATTCAACAGCTACAACGAATATAAGTGGTAATATTAATTTTAAATATTTCATTTCCCTGTTGAGCCAAATCCGCCTTCACCACGAGATGTTTCTGAAAGCTCCACTGCAACTTTAATTTCAGCCTGTTCAACACGAGCAATTACCATCTGTGCAATTCTTTCGTCCGGTTGAATTGTATAAGCCTCATTTGAAACATTCACGATAGGCACACAAACTTCGCCTCTGTAATCTTCATCAATTGTTCCGATACAGTTAATTAGCGTAATTCCGTGTTTAATAGATAACCCTGAACGTGGTCTTACCTGTGCTTCATAACCATGTTCAAGTTCGATTTTTAAACCTGTTGGGATAAGTTTTCTTTCAAGTGGTTGTAACGTTATAGGTTCAGAAATTGCGGCACACAAATCCATGCCTGCTGCTCCTTCTGTTT
>CAKUZO010000079.1 GCA_934717895.1 uncultured Candidatus Melainabacteria bacterium
GATCCTGGAGATGGAGGAAAGAGTTGCTCCCGGAGTTTTGAAACGTCCAACACTTCAGAGACATATGTATCAGGCAGTTCTTAATGTCCCTGGGACCTTAAATCACACGGCTATTAACATTATTTATGAATTACAGGAATGCTTAAATTATAAGTATTCCTCTAAACACTATTTACTACACTTCTAATAACATTTTTTGATAATACTTCATAAAAAATATCTACATTTTCTCTAAACATACCATCTATAACTTTTCTATTATTTGCTAAAAAATAGCCTAAATATGCATCTATTAATAGTTCTAAGTTTTTTCTAAATTTTAAAGTTTTTTCTTTTTCATATTTAGGTAACAAATTTAATGCTGTGATATGCTCCATATTATCATTAGTAGCAGTATGAGTTGATTTACAAAGTTCTCCATATATACGATGTAATAAAACTGACAAACTTTCTTTACCTATTAAAATTTTATATTCTTCCAATTTATTTGCCGTATCAAATATTTTATATACACTTTTTTCCATATACACATCATCATTTATATTTCCAATTATTGCTTTGTTAAAATTTTCAATTGAACTTCGTAACAATAAATCTGATGCTTTATATGCTCCATTAATCCAACAAAAAAATGATTGTAAAATATCAGAAACGCTTTCTTTTAGGTAATAAATAGCCTTTTCTTGAAAAAAGTTACTTCTTTTATTTTGTTTTTCTATTTCAAAATAAATAACAAGATACCCCAATGTTTTCTTATGAACTTTCTTAAATTCATCAACAAATTCTGAATTTAAGAAAATGTTCTTTAACTCAAATTCTTTAAAATATTTCATTAATTTTTCTGCATCTTCGTTTATATATTTACTCATAATTTCATTCCGCTAACCTTTGAATTATCTCATTCCATGAAAATGTTGCTTCTTTTTTCATCTCTTTTATAGAATTTGCAATATTATCATTATCCACTATTTTATTTAATGCATTAACAACTTTCCTTATTTCTGCTTCAGAAAGGCTATATGTAGTACATACAATTTCTCCAATAATTTCCGTTTTTGAACGTTTTTTAGAAGGATTAATTTTCATTTGCAATACTTCATTTGCGAATTCTATTATTGATTGATTAGTAGGAAAGAATGCTTTATTTTGAAATAGTTCAGGAAAAATGCCAACTAATGAACGAGTACTTCTATTTCTTGAATTAGCTAAATTATTTCTTATTAAAACTGATTCTGGCTCCAATATAAATTCCTTTATTTGTATTACACTTTCTTCTATTTTTAATCCTTTATAATTATCTAGGAGCCATGATAATTCTTCTGCAAAATTCAAAAATTTATCAATATTTTGATCATTTTTTCTTTTACTCATCAATTTCATCTCCTATCCTACGCAATAACTCTTTTACTATATTATTTAAATCACTCTTCAATTGGCTATCTGTCATATCTAATATAAACTTTTGATTTAACTGTTCTGTAGCCATTTTTGTTCTTTTGCATAAAGAATATGTATATAATTTTCTTTTCCATCTCTCATTAGATTTTAAGTTACCCTGAGCATTACGATAATTAAGTGTATTTCTTTCTGTAATAGTAAAAACAACTCCACAGCATTTCAATTTAGATAATCCGTATCTTCTAGATTTAGTTTCAATAATTGTATGTAATAAATCTATTCCTGTTAAACTAATTGGATCTGTCTTAGTTGGAATTAAATAATAATTAGAAGCTAAAAGTGCACTTGTCATCCACACTGACGGTGTTGGCGGTGTATCAATGATAACATAATCATATTTGTCTTTAACCGAATTCAAATATTGTTTTATACCAAATTCTTTTCCTTCTCCTGCTGACATTTCTATTTTGTATAAATCTAATGCTCCTGGTATTAAATCAAATCTATTGCTAATTGCAAGTGGTCTTATCTCTTCTATTTCATCTGGTATTTTTTCTGCATTTCCATCTAAAACACTAACTTCAATATGACTTTCTCTCTCAAAAATATCAACTATGGTATCTTTTGAAGATGTCTTATATTCATAATATTCTTCCGCTTTCATCAAACATTGTGTAGCATTGTATTGAGGATCAACATCAATAAGTAGTACCTTTTTTCCATATCTTCTTGAAAGACAATCTGCAATATTTACAGACAATGTCGTTTTCCCAACTCCACCTTTCATATTAATCAAACTAATCGTTTTCACTTTTGTTTCCTCCTATATTGAACTATATAATTATGATTTCATAAATATTTTTGGTCCTTAAATTCACACTCATTAGAAATAGACATCTCGTGCCATGTAACAAATGTTATAATAAACTGTTTATTTAAATGTATATTTTTATAATAATTTCTTTACGCAAACGCGATAACAAGCTTCGAACCTTAAGAATTTACACGAAATCTCTCTGTATATTTTTATTAAAATTACTCAAGAAATCCTTTATTTATCAGCTTTTCTGATGCTTTATAAGTTAATCAGTTGATTTCAGTACAATCATATAGATAATGAATATGGTATCTTTTTATACCATTCATAGAAAAATCGACATAAAAAGAATATGTTTTGATATTTTTATGATTATCTTCTTTATCCACCCATCTTTTCTACAGGAACAAACCTCTCATGCCTGACAGGATCCTTCATCTACTACGATTGAAGTTCTAAATTCCTCGTTCTATCTATCTCCATAGCTAAGCTGCCATTTATGCTTAAATACAGGATCTTTATCTTTTCTCCTCCGTAAGCATTTTCTTTATTTTACTATAATTCTACAATTTGATAAAGTATCATTTTTAAGTTTGTAATACATTATACCTACTATAACTCCATAACTCCATAGCCAACTACTTTTTCTTCATCTTAGAAATATTTTCATTAAATAATATATAATTACATCCAAACACCGCTCCAATTACCCGTTCAATATCCGTTTCTTTTAATCCAATACGTTTTAATAACTGAGCATATGTGATAATTTCCAAAAAGCGAATCTTTTGTGCATCCACATCAGAAAAAGCTCCTGAAAAACCTCCATGTGCTATTTTCCCTCGTTCCTTAACTAAAAAATTAGCAATTTTTTTCAATTCTTTTTCTTGTAAATGTCCTTTTAATCTAAATTCTTTCAGATAAAAAATATTCTCAATGGATTTATCCAAAACTTTATGTAAAACTTGATATGCATTCATCACCTTCATTACTTGCCCATATTGTGTTCCTAGTTGTAATATTCGATTTTTGGCATTTTCCAAAAATTTTAGTTCTTCTTTAGTTAATATATTTTTAGGATATTCATCTAATTGAGTCACCATAATATCTTTAATATTTTGTATGTTACTAGTATTAATATTTTCATATATCTCCTGCTTTGCATGGCATTCAGCTTCAAAAGCTGAAAAAATATTTATATAGTCAATTGCAGTGTAGTGATCTCCTCGATATCTTATACCATTAACTGGATAATGATATAATGTATAATCTAAATGATCTGCAGAGAACTGCAAAAATTGCTGAATATAAGATTTATAATTTTTATATTCAATCTCATGATTAGCCTTGTGAAAATCTTTTTGCCCTAATGAAAAATCATATAATTGACCATTATGAAACATTTCACCTTGTTTTTTGCAAAATAAATCAACTTGAAGATTTCCATAATTGGTATCATAACGTACTATCTCAAAAAATCTAACCATCAAATTATATATGCGATAAATATATTGTGTATCTTTTGTTTCTTGAAATTCAACACTCAACTTTGCATGCAATTTCAAATCACTTGCTATACCTTTTCTTAAAATATCACCAAAAGATAACGTAACATGAATAATATTCCCTTCAAAATTAATTGACCATTTATCAGCAATTATACTATTATAAATAATATCTATGCTATCCATACATACTAATTGTGATTTACCATAGAAATAATAAGAAGGTTTAAAAAAGTCATCAATAACATCACCTACCATATCAAATCTAACAAATGAATTTTCATGATATTGATTAATCGTATAATATGGATATAATTTAACTTTATTATCTATTTCAAACTGTATTCGTTTAATAAATGCTAAATTATAACCTAAAGTTCCAGTATAATAAAAGAAAAACCTCTGCTTATTAAAATTCTGTCTGATTTTTTTAATATCATCCTTATCTTTTGGAATAATAGATATACAATCGTTTTCTTCAATATAAATGCAATCTGTTTCAAAAAAACTAACATAACCTGTATCTGTCATTAAGCCCTCCTTTGCACTTAATTTGCAGCAGATAATACGGAGCTTACTTAAACTATGTTCATTCAAAACCCAAGAATTATCTAATTGGCATTAATTATTTCTTATCTAATTGTATTTTTTATATTATTCTATATACATTTATAAAACGGATTAAATCCACTTTTTTCTCCACTCACCAAATTTTCTGAATGTTCTGGATTCAACGCTAATGATGTATATTCTTCATCATCAAACATAAATATTTGAAGATTTTCTTTTCCTATTTCTTCATATGCTTTGTTTATAACATGACCAATAGCTCGAACATTATTCTGGTCAAACGGTTTTGAAATATGGTCTATTACTAATATTGGTATAATAGGATATTTATTTTCATTTAAAAGAATTTTTAAAAAACCTAAATAGCCACATAACTGTATAAGAGTATGCCTTGCCATACTTCCAATATAGTAATTAACTTCTTTAAAATGCTCTATATTATATTTATCTTTCTCTTCTATTTTAATCATTGGTTGCAAAATATTTCCTTGTTTATAATATTGTATTTTAAATCCATTCTGTAATATATCGTCATCTACAATTGAAGATATTCCAGTCGCCGATTTATATAAAATAGTAACAAATTGTGAAAATTCTTCTATTTTATTTAAATCATCTGAATTTTGAAGTGCTTTTAACTCATTTTTTTTATTTCGAATTTCGTTCTTTATATTTATTAATTCCTGAGTGCAATCGTGACTATTTGTTGATAAATACTCTTCTATTAAAGCAATAGCTTTTGTTTTTTCTTCCATCGTATAACATTGAAATCTTGAATTATTTCTCTGCATTTCTATTTTCAATAACTGCTTTTGTTTTTTTAATTCTGCAATCGTTTTATCTTCTATAATATATTCATTAAATGATATTGTTTCATCTATATCGTTTAATAATTGTTTCAATGGCTCTATTAAATAAGAAAGATTATTATTTTTATGTAATAATTGTTCTAAATTTTCTAATAATTTTTTTCTGCCTAAATTATCTTTTTTTAATTGTTTTGCATCTGATATTGAATTTTCATATAATTTTATTTGCTCTGTAATATTATTATACATAACCTCCAAATCAACTATATTTCGATCTTCCTTTTTCTTTTTTAATTCTTGCATATTTTTAATATCATTTATAATGTTTTTTATTTCATCTCCGTTAGATCCTGTATACCAAACATTGAATCCTAATTTTAGAATATTTTCATTAACCTGTTTACAAATAAAATCATATCTTGATGATGTTATTTGTAATTGTTTTAATTCCATTTTTAATTCTTTGATCTTTTGTTGCAAAAAATATATTTTTTCTAAATTATTATTAAATATAAAATTTAATATTGGCATAAGCTTTATTGAATATTTTATATCACTACATTTGTCAAAAAAATTTTGTATAGACCCTTGCCTTTTTTCTCCTAAAAAGTTGAACATCGTAAATGTTCTATATGTTAACTCTTCTTCTGTAAATTCTCGAATATTTTTTAACTCTTCTTGATTTATTGCAAATATTGAATTTATTTTCCTCTTATATTCTTTTAAATCAATAATATCTCTTTTTTCCTCATTAGCATAAAATAAACTATTTTGATTTGGATCAGCTGAACGTTCTAATATATATATTATATTGTTGATTTGAATCTCCATGGCTGCCTTCTTCAAAGTATTTTTAAACCATGGTTTTTTTCTAATGTCCTCAGACCCTCCAAACATGTAATCTATAAATTTATAGAATTCTGTTTTTCCTGAACTATTCTTTCCTTTAAAATAATTTAATCCTGATTTGAATTCATATGTATATGGATTACCATTAAAATTATATAATGTTAATTTATTAATTTTAAACATTAGAAATTACCTCTTTCATAAATTGCTTTTCTGACATTTTTTTACTTTCTTCAATTGCTTTTCCTATAAACGCAGATTCTTGATATATATTTTTTTCATTTAAACTATCTTCAATACCATATAATATAAAATTATAATATTTAACCTTTTTATTTTCAATTAGTAAATCTATTGCCTTCAATATAATTTGAATATTTGCACAATAATCTACATATTCTCCTGAAACTAATGAAATCGCTTTATAAACAATTTCTCTTGTATTTTTTGCTGTATATATTTTTTCTGGTACAAAGTTTTGTTTTTTTATCAAATATGAAAAAAATAATATTTTACTAAGTGATAATTCATTATGTTTTTGCAGTATATTTAAAATAATATTTATATACACACTAATTTGAATAGTTTCTGCTTTTAATTCAAGATTTTTCATTTTCCTCATCCTTCCAAGATATTTGACGTTCTTTTTCCTCATCTCGTGTTAAATAAATTTCTGAACCATATTTTATTTGTTCATTTACTGCATATGTATTAGATTTCTTTTTAATCTCCATAAGTCTTCGTTGAGGTTGATCATCTCCATTGCATTGCAATTCAAACTTAATATCTTCAAAATTATCAAATGTTGTTTCTTCTATATTTTCTATAGTCCCAGTTTTATTTAGCTCTAAATATTGATACGTCATATTTTTATAATAATTTTCATATTGTAAATTTCTTTCAATTGTCTTTTGCTCTAATTCACATGCTTTTAACTGCTTATATTCTCTAGAATTATATACCTTTAAATCTGAAAAATTAATTTTATTTAATTTTTTAAATTCACTATAATTTGGATACATAACCTCATTGGTAAATCTACTACATATATCTTCAGCACAAGCAATCATCTCTTCATAACTGATAATATATGGCTTTTTTTCACCAATTTTTTTTAGAATTTGATATGTAATATGCATTAATAATTCTTTAATTCGATTATAATATACAACTGTTTTTACCCCACCTCTTTTAAATAATAACGTAAACGGTAAATCAGTGTTCTCTACAAAATCCTAAAGTAATCTGAGATAATTAACTCAAGATTTTAAACAGGGTCA
>CAKUZO010000080.1 GCA_934717895.1 uncultured Candidatus Melainabacteria bacterium
ATCTTGTGTAAGTCCTGCATTCACTCTTGCCGCTTCTAATGTAATTTTTAATTTTTTCTTCAAATTTATCACCTTTCTATTTACATTTTTTTATTTTCCTGCTATGATTTTATTATCATATGGGCGGCTTAGCAGGAATGTTAAGAGTACCGCCCGTGTGGTTTACCTTATATTAATTATTTTTCGAGTAGTGATTGAAGAAATTCAATCGCTTTTTCTTTATCCTCATTTTTAAGGATTTCAAGTAACATCTTTATCATGTCTCGCCATTGATTATCTGTCATTCCATTGCTCTCCATTTCTTTCTCCTTTCCTTCTACCTCTTAACTACAATTTCATTCTACTCTACTTTAGGTAAACTGTCAACACTTTTTGTAAACTATTTTCACTTTTTGTTTACTTTTTTCTACTTTTATATTATAATGTAATCAGAAAATCAAACAGATGGAGGTGAATACATGTCAGAGGAAGAATACAAAAAAGCTTTTTCCAAGAATTTACGTTTTTACACTGAAATGAATGGTAAAACTCAAACAGATATTGTTAAAGATCTTGGATTTAATAAGTCTACAGTTTCCACTTGGTTTAATGGAATAAAAATTCCTAGAATGGATAAAATTGATGCTTTATGTAACTATTTTGGTATAACTCGTTCTGATTTAATTGAAAATAAACCAAGTCAACCAGAACTAAATAAAAGAGACACAAAACAAATAGAAGAAATCCTACAACAAACAAAAGATAAACTAACATCCCAGGAAGGCTTAATGTTTGACGGAGATCCTGCTTCTGCTGAAGCAATTGAATCTATTCTAAGTGCAATGGAAATCGGCATGGAAATGGCGAAGAAAAAGAACAAAGAAAAATATACACCTAAAAAATATAAAAAGGACTGATGTGAATGGACATAAAAAAGATTGTAAATTCGCTTGTCAAGAAACATAAAACAAGAAACCCCTTTGAGATTATCAAGGGACTAAATGTTATCCTTGTGCCAGTGCCGCTTGAAGGTGTCAGAGGATTTTATCAATATTTTCAACGTAATAATATTATTTATATTGATGATTCTCTTCCAGAACATGAACAGATTCTTGTCTGTGCTCATGAACTAGGACATATGTCACTACATAAAAAAGCCAATGCTCTCTTTATGGATACATATACTGGATTCAATACTACTAAATATGAAAAAGAAGCCGATCTATTTGCCATGGAGCTTTTAGTGCCAGATGACATATTTTTAGAGTATCAGGAATACACAACCGAACAAATTGCACGTGCACTAGGGTACAATGAGGAACTAATTAAATTAAGATTAAAATAAACACTAAGGTACTATAATAATGAGTTTTTTTAATTCAATATTTGGAAATAACGAACTAAAGGATAAAATTCAGGAATTGGAAAACTCCAACTCTGAAATGAAAACAAAAATTTCTAATCTTGAAAATGAAAAATCAAAATTAGAATCGTTTTTAACACCCGAAATGAAAGACCTGGAATCATTAAAAAAGCAGATCGCTGAATCTCAGGTTGAGTTTGCGCACCAAAAAGTAACACAAGAGCAACATTTAAAAGAACAATATGACAAATATATGTCCGAAATTTCAAAGCAAAAATCACTGATTCTTGCCTACAATGATGAAATCAATGAATTGAATTCCAATATAAAAGAGCTAAAGAAAGATATCATTACATTTTCTGATGAGATCTTAGTTCAAGATTTTGGATTATATGAGCCACGATACTCTTTTATTAATGCTGATGCTTATAAAGCTGAACTTACAAACATACGTAATAAACAAAAAGCTATGATCAAAGATGGTTCTGCGGTATCTGGTAGTATAGACTGGCAAATAAATGGTAGTGCTGCACAGGGGCGTAAAATGATAAAAGACATGCAAAAACTACTGCTTCGTGCATTTAATAGTGAGTGTGATGAAATTATTGGTAAGGTAAAATATAATAATTATGATGCTTCTGTTAAAAAAATGGAACGAAGTTTTAATGCCATTGCAAAATTAGGAGTGACCATGTCTGTTTCTATAATTTCTAACTACTATGATCTAAAAATTCAAGAACTTCGATTGGCATTGGAATATCAGATTCAAAAGCAACGCGAGAAAGAAGAAAAAGCTGAATTAAGAGCTCAACAGCGTGAAGAAGCCCGATTGCAAAAAGAGCTCAAGGAACAACGTAAAAATATTGATAAAGAACGTAAACATTATGAACAGGCTCTTTCTAATATTAACAAGCAAATATCCTCTTCTTCTGATGAAAATATCGAAGATCTGAATAAAAAGAAGGAAGAAATTATACAATCTCTATCCGATATTGATACTAAAATCAAAGATATTGATTATAGAGAAGCTAATCAAAAGGCTGGATATGTTTATATAATTTCTAATATTGGATCATTTGGTGAAGGAATATACAAAATTGGAATGACACGAAGATTAAATCCTCAAGAACGAGTTGACGAACTTGGAGATGCTTCTGTTCCTTTTAAATTTGATGTACATGCTATGATATTCTCAGAGGATGCTCCTGCACTGGAAGCAAAATTACATAGAGCCTTCGAGGATCGAAAATTGAATCTTGTAAATCAAAGAAGGGAATTCTTTAAAGTTTCTTTAGATGAAATTAAAGAAGTTGTCAAAAATAATTTCGATAAAACCGTCGAATTTGTTGAAGTTCCAGATGCTGATCAATACAGAATTTCTCTAAAATTACGAGAGGAGAAAAATGAACAGTGAGCTTCTTAGATTTTTTTAGAAAAAATAAACATAAAAACAATACTATAGTTTCTCTGCCGACATCAACTCCTTCTGGAAACGGAAAAAATACAAAGTCTGGAAATAATATAGAATATATCGACGATAACGAAAGAAAAATTGCTATAGAGAAAAATAATTTTCATAAAGCTGTCTTTCTTAACAGATACAGTATCGGCGTTCATGTAATGAGAGATACAGAGTATCCAAGATATTTTTATTATGATTTTGGGATTAAAAAACCATCTTCATTTCATAAAAAACTTATTAGGGAAGGATATTATAAACCTTCTGAAATATCAGACATACTAGAGTCTATGAGAATTTCAGATTTAAAAATAGTACTCAGAAACTTAAACACTACAACAACGGGTAAAAAATTAGAATTAATAGATAGAATTCTTACTTCTACTTCTCCTGATCAACTTATGCATGTATTACAGAGTGATAACACAGAATTTTATTCATTATCTGATAAAGGTAAAAAATTTGTTGAAAAACATGCTGACTATATCCTCTTATTTAAACATAGGGATAAATGGCATATTGAATTCAAGGACTATATATCCGCCAAAAAATTTTTACCAGGAACAAACAATTTTTATTTTGTAATTCAATCGATATTTAAAGATCGAGAATTTGAAAATTGGAAAAATAATAATTATAGATCTTTAGCTTTTGATTACCAAAATATAGCTGATCTATCATCAAAAATAGGTAACTTGGAACAAGCTCTTATATATTATTTAAAAGCTTTATATCTTGAAATTATATCTGCTAATTTTCATAATTTATCTTTATACAAAGAAGGAATATATTCTAAATATGATTGCAAAAAGGGATTTATAAAACCTTATCTCACATATATGTTAATGAAAATTTATGAATTAAGAGAATTTTACTCACAAAATGTACTTGATGAAGCATATGAAGTTTTTGACCACTTTTTTGAATTCATTTTATGTGATAAGAAAACTTTTGAATGTTTAGTCGAGGATATTATTAACAATAATTTCGACAATGAACAGTGGATTCTTAAATTCAAAGAAATATATCTAAATATTTTTATTTATAATTAACCAAGGAGAACTAATATGTCAAACCAAACAAAAAATAGTATTTATGCTGCTACACGTTACTCTCTTTTAATTGATGATCAATTTACTTTTGAATCTCTCACAAAGACAAAAGAAGAAATTTTTAATAGCTGGCTCGAAGAATTATATGAAGAAAAACATACCACAATTAATGTAGGACAAGATCAATATATTATATATTGTGTAAAAGTTAATGATACCACTTATATTTTGAATTTTGCTAAAAACAAAGAAGAAACCATAGGTGTAATGACTGATACCGATATTCAAAGTCAATCTGTTCCAAATTATGTTAATTTTTATATTCCAATTAATACAGATAGACAAATTATATTTTTACAAAAAGCATTAAAATTTTCAGTAAAATTTGATACACAAAAAAATGAACTTGTACGAGTATTAAATAAAATTTTTGAACCTAAAGGATTAATCATATCCATTGGTTTCATTACCGAAAAACAAGAGTTTTGGAACTTCGTAAAAGAAAATAAAGGATCCATTAAAAAATTAGAAATTCAGCTTACAGCAAGAAACTTTTTAGGAAGTATCCGAAGCGTAACAGACCTATTAGATGAATGTAAAAAGTCTTTCAATAACACTAACACTAAACTTTCGTTTTCTAATAATCAGGGAAACTTGAAAATTCCAGAGGATGATGAATTTATCAAGGACGCCATTATATACTCATCATCTGGATGCGGATCATGGAAAATAACAACAAACGATAAATCTAAATTTTTATCCAGTGCAAACAGTGTAGCAACAGAACATATTGATATTGATAATATTTCAAATTTAACAGAGGAGGATATCTTGCATTTAGGAAAAGCTTTTGCTAATATTAATTCCATCGAAGATACTAATTTAAAATGAGTTGAAAGGAGGCAATAATGAAATCAACGAGTGCAAAATTAATAATAATTTTCGTAGCTTCAGTAATTGTTTCATTTTTTACAGATGGATATGATATAAATATAATAAATTATTCAACCATATTAAACACACTAATGAGTAGTTTTGCGGTTTCTTTCGCTATCGTTGCTATAATGTTCACTATTTTAGATCGATACAAAGAAAAAGTTGATGATCCAAATTTATTTCTAGAAAAGACACAATGTATTTTATCAGAATTAATTGAAGATACAATTGGTTTATTTGCTTTAATCGTAGCTCTATTTATTGTTTCGTTAATAAAAAATATAATTTTAATTTGTACCTTTAAGTATTTTAACCTATATAAAATAATATTAGTATTTTCATTATTTTTAATGTTTGTCCTTATTTTTGATATTCTTTGTTCTACCAAGCTTTTAATTGAAAATCTTAACAAATTTGATGATACAACAAAAGAAGATTTTGAAATCACACCTCAAGAAAGGACTTTGATACAAGAATATAGGAAACTTGAACCAGAAAACAGAAGACTATTACTAGAGAACATCAAATTATTAGATGTAAAACAAGCCATAGACAAAAATCAGAAGAATAATCAACAATAAAAAACGCCTGGCTACCAACCAGGCGAAATTTAGAAACCTATCAACATTGTAGTGTATGATATGCTTCCGACTGAACAACAGAATTATATCATACATCCTACAAATTTACAAATTGATAAGGGTGTATTTTTTGTACCCTTTTTTAGAAAGGAACGATGGTATATGAACATAGGAAATCAGTTAGGAAAACTAAAAAAATCAGATCATTTCTGCATTTACTTAAGAAAGAGTCGTGCAGATGCCGAAGCTGAAAAACTTGGAGAAGGCGAAACTTTAGCAAGGCATAAGAAAATTCTAACAAAACTTGCAGCAAAAAAAGAGCTATATGTTGAAAAAATTTATCATGAAATTGTTTCGGGTGAATCTATAGCTGCAAGGCCCGAAATGCAAAAATTAATAAAAGACTGTTATGATGGTAAATACAGAGGAATTATTGTTATTGATGTAGATCGTCTTTCAAGGGGAAATCAAGCAGACATGCAAACAATTATGGATTGTCTAAAATATTCAAACAATAGAAATGGATTATTAGTTGTCACTCCAACAAAAACTTATGATGTTGCTAATAATTACGATGATGAAGAGTATATAGAATTTGTTCTATTCATGTCACGAAGAGAGTATAAAACAATATTAAAACGTATGGAACGCGGTAGAAAACAATCGATAATTGAAGGGAATTATTTAGGCTCAACTGCACCGTATGGATATGATATTTTAAAAACAAGAGCAGGAAGAACACTTATACCTAATCAAGAAGAAGCTAAAATTGTAAAGCAAATATTTGAAATGTATATTTCTGGTGAAACATCTTATAAAATTTGTACTAAACTTTCGTCACAAGGAATTAAGACACCTGCTGGTAATGAATACTGGCACGATAGTACTATAAGATCTATAATAACAAACCCCGTATATATAGGACGAGTTTCATGGTCTGCCAAACTCACAACAAAAAAACTTGTTGATGGTAAACTGATTGTACAAAGGAAAAAATCAAGAAAAACTGATCAATACATGGAATATGATGGAAAGCACAAGCCAATTATATCAGAAGAAATGTTCAAAGCAGCAAACAACAGAATTCCTGTCAGTAAAACCAAAAGAAATTGTAAACTAAGAAATATACTTGCTGGTATTATTGTTTGTAAAAAATGTGGAAAAGCAATGTTATATCAACATCAATATAACAAATCTACTGCACCAAGATATATTCATGCCCCTAGAACAGAATGTACAATCAAGTCAGTTAGAGTTAGTGATGTTATAGATGCACTTATACGTGCGTTAGAACTATCTATAGAAGATTTTGAAATAAAAGTGAATAATTTACCCACCGTTGACGAAAATAACATACAAAGCCAAATTGAAGCGATAGAGAAACAAATAAAAAAAATTGAAAAGAAGCTTTCAAAGTTATTTGATTCATGGGAAGAAGATCTAATTTCAGCAAATGAATTTCTTGAACGAAAAAACATTCATAATAAAAATATTCAATCTTGTAAATTACAAATTAAAGAATTAAAACAATCTATTCCAGATAAAGAAGAATTTGAAGAAAGTACAAGTTCATTACATGAAGCATTACAACTTCTTAAAGATGATGCAATCGATGCAGATATAAAGAATGAATATTTGAAAACTATAATCGAAAAAATTGAATTTAGCAGAAAAAGTGTTGATGAATTTATTCTTGACATCAAATTTAAAGATAACATCATTGTAAATGAATAATAAATGTTATAAATATCTATATATGTATGATAAGCATCCATCTTCCAATGGCTGTCTGAGTGCTTCGATACATTCTGTTTTAAATTCCATAAATTCGTCCAGAAATAAAATGC
>CAKUZO010000081.1 GCA_934717895.1 uncultured Candidatus Melainabacteria bacterium
AACTTTCACCCTGAAGAATATATTGATCCAAAAGAAGCTAAGAAAATGGATAGATACATTCAGTTTGCAGTTATTGCTGCTGATGAAGCTATTAAAGATGCTAAATTGGACGAAGTAAAAGATGTTGACCCTTATAAAATCGGCGTTATGGTTAGTTCTGCTGCCGGTGGTTTTAGAACTTTTGAAGAAAACCACGTTAGAATTCTTGAAAAAGGGCCTAATAAATGCTCTCCGTTTACAATTCCTATGATGATTGTGAACATGGCATCAGGTCGTATTTCAATGCGTCATGGTTTTAAGGGTATTAATAAAGTAGTTGTTTCTGCTTGTGCAACAGGTACTCACACAGTTGGAGATGCGTTCAGATCAATCCAATATGGTGATGCTGATATTATGGTTGCCGGTGGTTGTGAAGCTACTATTTGTGACGTTGGTATTGGAGCTTTTTCTAGTGCCAGAACACTTTCAAAACGTAACGATGAACCTACAAAAGCTTCTCGCCCTTGGGACGTTGAAAGAGATGGTTTTGTAATGTCAGAAGGTGCAGGCGTTCTTATTCTTGAAGAATACGAACATGCTAAAAAACGTGGTGCAAAAATCTATGCAGAAGTTGTTGGATATGGGCAAACAGGTGATGCGTATGATGTTGTTGCTCCTGATCCGGAAGGACAAGGCGCAATCCACGCTATGCAATTTGCATTGGAAGATGCAGGTATGAAACCGACTGATGTTCAGTACATCAACGCTCACGGTACAAGTACAGGTTTGGGTGATGTTGCTGAATCTAAGGCTATTGAATATGTTTTCGGTAGCAAAGATGATAACAAAGATTTGTTGGTAAGTTCAACAAAATCAATGCATGGACACCTTTTGGGTGCAACAGGTGCTGTTGAATGTATCGCTTGTGTTAAGGCGATTAATGAACACCTTGTTCCTCCAACAATCAATCTTGACAACCAAGACGAACATGTTGCAAACTTGGATTACGTTCCACACAAAGCTAGAAAAGCTGATATCCACGCTGCTTTGTCAAACTCATTCGGCTTTGGCGGACAAAATGCTTCTCTAATTATTAAAGAAGTTAAGTAATTTAGTTCATTTAAGACATATATTTAAAAAGCTCCTTTTTAGGAGCTTTTTTGTATGAATTTGTATTATTTTTGTATTCAAAAATTACTGTTAGATTAATTCACCTTTCAGGTACCAAGTTTTTGCACCTGAAATTTTAACGTTTACAAATTGACCTGTAAGATCTGTATCACAAGGAATATGTACAGTTTTAAAATTTCTTGTTTTTCCGGTATTAATCATTTGTCCTTTGTGTTCGTAAAAGTTTTCTACCAAAACTTCCATTTCACGCCCAATATATTTCAAATTAGATTTCAAGCAATTTTCCTTAACTTTGTCATTGAGTCGTTGAAATCTTTCGTCCTTAACTTCTTCCGGAATAAATTTGTCTGTCCATCTTGCCGCAACTGTTTTTTCACGAGGAGAATAAGCTGCAACATTGCAATAATCGAGTTCATATTCATCAATTGCTGTCAATGTGTCTTGGAATTGTTCTTCTGTTTCTCCCGGAAAACCGGCAATAAAGTCACTTGTTATCGTAACGTCAGGCACCATATTACGAACTTTTTGAACTATTTGGGCGTAAGTTTCTCTGTCATAACGTCTGTTCATCGCTTTTAAAACTTCTGAGTTGCCGGATTGCATTGGAATATGAAAGTATTCACAAACTTTATCCAATTCTTTTGCTGTTTCTATAAGCTCGTCTGTAATATCAGTTGGGTACGAAGTAACAAAACGAATTCTAAATTTACCTTCTATTGCGTTTAATTCTTTTAACAAATCTGCAAGTCTGTAATTTTTATCCTTAAAATCTTTTCCGTAACTGTCAACATTTTGTCCAAGAAGTGTAATTTCCTTGAAACCTTCATTAAGAGCGTCTTTTGCTTCTTTAATAATTGTTTCCGGAAGTCTGGAACGTTCTCTGCCACGAGTGTACGGAACAATACAATATGTGCAAAAATTATTACAGCCCTCTGTAATATTAATCCAAGCGTTTGTTGATTTTACACGATTAATTTCATAATTTTCAGGATTTTGTGATGGAAGATTTGTTTCTTCACATTCACAAACACGTTCTCCATTGTTAATTCTTTTGATAACATCAGGAAGTGAATAAATTTTGTGAGTACCCAAAACAAAGTCAACGTAAGGGGCACGAGCAAAAACTTGTCTAGCTTTTTGTTGAGCAACGCAACCACACATGCCTATTTTAAGATCAGGGTTTCTGTCTTGTTTCCATTTTCCCCATACACCAAGTTGGCTAAAAGCTTTATCTTCACTAAGTTGTCTGATAGAGCAAGTATTTACCATTAATAAATCTGCATTTTCGGGATTTTTTGTTTCTTCATAATCAAAATGAGAAAGCATTCCGAGCATTCTTTCGGTGTCGGACTTATTCATTTGGCAACCCATTGTTTCTATATATACGTGTTTCATTGTAGTTCCTTCATTTAACAATTGAATAAATAAATGGATAAATTTAATTACTGTATTTACCTATAACTACATTACCACAAAAATACCTGATATTCTTGATTTTCAAATAGTATTACCGAAGGAGGGTAAAAATTATTCTTTATCCAAAACCTTAATTAAATGCCAGCCAAATTGGGTATACACAGGGTTTGAAACTTGTCCGACAGGAGTTGCAAAAGCTGCTTTTTCAAACTCTCTAACCATTTGTCCTTTACCAAAATAACCTAAATCTCCGCCATTTTTGCCGGACGGACAAAGTGAGTATGATCTTGCATAAGCTTCAAAACTTCCACCATTGTCGATTTCTCGTTTAATTTGTTGGGCTTCTGCGGCGGTTCGAACAAGGATATGCTCAGCATGTACTTGGGTGTATTCTTCGGCAGAAACAACTCCGGTTAGTAAAAATATCATAACCAATAATTTGCATAAATTTTTTATCATAAGATTTCCTTTTTAAATAATTCTACTCTGTTGCGACCGTTATTTTTTGCTTTATATAGGGCTTTGTCAGCCTCATCTAACATATCCCAAGCATCTTGAAGTTCGGTGTTTGAGCTAATACCTGCACTGATTGTAACTTTAATATCTTTATTATCATATCTAAAAACCTGTTCTTCAATTGTTTTGCGAAGTCTTTCAAACGGGATTTGAGCCGATTCGGCAGATGTTTCTGTTAAAATAACAGTGAATTCTTCCCCACCGTACCTAAAAACGAAGTCGGTTTGTCTGAAATTATTAACAATATTATACGCAACTTCTTGTAAAATGTAATCGCCACAAAGATGACCATAAGTATCGTTAATTTTTTTGAAGAAATCAACGTCAATAATCCCAATACTTAACTTGTTGCCATATCGTTTAGCTCTTGCAAATTCTTTATCGAAGCAGTTTTCAAAACATCTGCGATTGTTAAGTTTTGTCAGTGCATCTGTTTCTGAAAGATGTTTCGTGTGTTTGTACATAAAGTTGATTTTTCTGATAACGTCCATTTTGTTATTATCAGGAATGTCAAAACTTACAATTATATCTTTTATATTTTTTTGAATTTCGTCCAAAAGTTCGGACGGAATTTCAAAATCATTATTTAATAAATCTGTATTTTCCATAACCAAATATATTATATCAAAAATATTGTTTGCATACCATGTTTTTGCTAAAATTTTAATACAAATTATGGAATTATCAACAGAAGAGCTATTTAAAAAATATTCAAAAAATATTTCTCACCCACAAGAGGTGCGGAGAATTTGTTCGATGCTTTTTGAGGAAGCAAGTAGAAAAGTTTTTGAGATGTCGCAAGTAGAGAAAAAATATCTGGAAAGTGCGGCATTGCTTCATGACATCGGGTATTATAAAGAGGCTAAGGGGCATAATAAACATTCTATGAAGATGATTATAAAAGAAGGACTTTCGGGATTTTCGGAACAGGAAACAAGGATAATCGCCTGTATAGCTCGCTATCATCGTGGAAGTTTGCCTGACAAGGAAGAACATGATGTTTATAATACTCTTGAAAAACATGAACGAAAAATCGTAAAACGTCTTGGCGGAATATTAAAATTAGCAGACGGTTTGGATAAGGCTCATAAGTCAATTATTGAAAAAATAAAATTGGATTATGATTATAAAAATAGCATTGTAAAAGTTTTTCTAGTCACAAATGGAGAGTTGCTCGATATTTCTGCTGCTATCCGAAAACGTGATTTGTTTGAAGTCGGTTTTAAATGTCAAAGTGTTCTGCTTTTGGGCAATAATAATATAATTTAAAATATTTATTATACTTGATTAGTTATAATTTGACTTAATATATTCTTGAATATTCAAAAATTTAGGGTGTTTGTCGATTTCGGATTGAGGCAACAATTTAAGTAACTGTTCAATTTCTTTATATGCAGCCTTATGGTATTCCGGATTTCTGTTTTTTAGAATTTTTGCGGATTCTACTTTGTAAAATATTAACTGTTTAATGTAGAAATCTTTTGGTTTTAATGGAGCTGTTTTTAACATTTCATCGTAATTGTTAATGATATTTCTAGATGAAGTCATTACAGGATTTATGGCGTCCAGATACTCTCTCATTGAAAAATTTTCACTTTTTTTAATTGCATTAATAAGTGTTTGTCCAAAGAACACTATTCCAAAATCATCATTTTCTTCTTGTCTTAGTTTGAGTCCATGACGTGCAATAGTTTTAGTGTTTTCCGGATTATCCACATTTTTACTCAAAAGTATTGTATATAATTTACTTCCAAAAAGTGTGTCGCCGGATTTTTTTAGAGCCGTAATAAAATCGAAGGATTTTTCTATAAATATTTGCTCCATAGACTGTTTTTTAAACTTATCATATAGTTCAGAAAAATGTTTAATGAACGGACCTATTTTAATAGGTTCCTTGTTTCTGATTGATTTTAATATGTTTGTAACAGTTATTGAGTAATCTTGCGTAACACTACTTGTTTGAGTTCTGAATATCATATCAGTCAAAAGAGTTTGAATGAATTTTTTTATTTCAATCAATTCTTTTAAATTTTTAGGTTGATCAATTCTGTATTCACCATGAGAATCGCAAGCTTTTTTGTATATATTAAGCAATTCTCTTTTTGCAACTTCCGGTTTGTCATGCATTAATGTCTTAGCAATATCAATTTCTGTTCTAATTAATGTCAAAACATAAACGTCTTTAGAATTATATTCTCTGGAAATTGTTCTAAATCTGTTGCCTGCTGTTTCATAGTTAGTGCAAACATCTTTTAATGCATTTCGTTTTACCTTTAAATATTTTAAATAATTTTCCTTACTAATAAATTTATAAATATCTGCGAGTTCGTTTGCCCTAGATGCGATATGAACACTATCTTTCTGTTTTTGTGCAATTTTTAGAGCTTTTAAAGCGACAGCTTCTTGCACAGGAAAATTATCAGTGTTAATTTTCACTAAATAACTGTAAATTATACCGGCAAGATTATCTTGATTTGCGTCAGACATTCTTTCTGCAATTTTAATAAACGTATTGGTAAGGAAATCCTTTAACTGTGTTGTGTTGCACTGTTTTCCTATTATATATAAATCGCTTGAAAGAGTTTTTGGTTCAATACGATTATGGTTGTTGAATGGATTATAACGATAATTTTCCATATTAAGCAAAATTCTTTTTATTTGATTTGTTCCCATTGGTGCAGGAGTAATGTTCATTTTTTATAAATTCCTTCAATTATTTAGATTTTAATTAATTCAGATAAATACCGATAAAAATAACAAAAACCGTAAAAAATAAATTTGCTAAAATTTAATAAAATATTAAGTGTAAAAAATGTAAAAAATAGAGGTAAAGAAAAATCTTACCTCTATTTTTTGAACTTTACATACGGTTTAACACACCAAACTCTAAAAATCGCACCAATCTTGGAATTGATTTAAATAGAGATTAAAAATTTTTCTATTCTTATTTTCTTCCTCTCTTTTAACAACTCATTACCTGACGACACTGTAATATCTTTTGCAATAGCAAGATTGTTACCACTCAGCATGAGTGATATCAGGGCGGAATATAATAATATTTTACTCTTATTTCGTCTAGCTCTAAGCTTCCTCATTCTAACTAAATTATAATTTAAATAATTCAAAAAACAAATGTTAAAATTTATTCATATTTTAGCAATCATCAGCAATATTTCATCTTGATTGAATTTATACTGTATACAAGCAACAAAATGTAAAGGTTATATTTATGTCTGGTATTCAAAATATTGGTAGTATGGCGTTCAAAGGAAATTATATTGACAAAAAATCAAATCAAGGTGCGTTAATTAATAAAAATCAATTTCCAAAATTCTATGTTGAAAACGCTAAACAAATGCCAAAATCAACTTCATTTACAGGACAAGGATCTAAAAAAGCCGTAGGAGAATTTGCGAATAAAAGTTTTGAAGTTGAATGTAGTGAAGGTTTAACAAATCGCAGAATGTCAGGCTCTATTGATGACTTAAACTTCAATATCAAACATAATGGCAAAGTATTTAAATCAGACACTTTGACTGGTAATATTGGGAACAAAGATCTTAATTTAACGGTAAAAGAAGGATTTTTCCACAAAACGATGTCAGGACACTTGGGAAAAGATCCTATCGAATTAAAAATATCTGACTCTTGGAGTGGTTATCAAATAAAAGGAAAATTTAAAAACAAAGACATTGATATAAAATTAAATAGCAAATTTGTTGGCTATTCTTTGGAAAGTGACAATATGTCATTAAGAATAAAAAATAAAACATTATTTGGAAATGACGTCAAAGTGAATGGCACATACAACGAAGATCCTGACCTTATTCCAATTTTGATGGATACAGTCTACTGCCTGAATAATGAAGAATTAATGTATGCACTTACTATGTAAAAATAGATTAAACATGATTTCAGCCTAAAATTGTTTTTTATTATTATTTCATAGTAATTTATAAAGTTTTTCCACTTTTATGCCAAGCATTAAAAAAGAGCCCGTAGGCTCTGATTTTAATTGTTCTAATTGTTTTAAATGGTGGAAC
>CAKUZO010000082.1 GCA_934717895.1 uncultured Candidatus Melainabacteria bacterium
GAATTTCACCCTTGACCAGCCGTTTTCGTAAAGAGTTAAAACTGCATTCAAAATCATCTCTTCCGTAATATTTTTCTTTATAACATTGCGGAGTCGCTGACTACCGGCTTCCGGTGCAAGTGTCATTGTTGATTTTCGAACACTTTGGACAAGATTTGCAAGTTCAAGATTAAAACCGTCAATACGTTGACTCGGAAGAGATACGGAGATTTTTTTGTCGTTAAAATCAACCGCAAGCTCTTTTATAACCTCATTAATATTTTTGTAATCGTTTGAAGATAGCGAAAGCAAAGAATACTCATCATATCCGGTGTTTTTCACCAACTCTTTTGCAATTTTAATAATATCCTCAGCAGGCCTTTCTCTAATCGGCAAAGTCACATGCCCCGGTTGGCAGAAACGGCACATTCTACCGCAACCACGACGAATTTCGACAACCGCCCTATCCTGAACAGAAGTCGAAAACGGTATCGGATACGATTTCAAAGCCGTATCATAAGTTAATTGTGCAATTCGTTTATTAACTTTTCCACCAACAGATGCCGACCAACGACCGGCTTCCGGAGAAACCAAAGCCTTAATTCTTTCCGCTCTTGGCATTCCCTTAGTTTTTTCTAAAATTTCACAAATTTCTTTAAGCGTATCTTCGCCATCACCAATCATAAAAACGTCAATAAAATCAGCCATCGGCAACGGGTTAAACGCACAAGGCCCGCCTGCCATAACAATCGGATCATCATCGCCTCTCATATCGTTGCGATATGGAATTCCTGACATTTCAAGCATTTTCAAAACTGTCGGATATGCAAGTTCATATTGAAGAGAAAAACCAACTGCGTCAAAATCTTTCAAATATCTTTTGCTTTCAACACCATAAAGCATTTTAGGCTTAAAATCAGCTTCCGGCGCATAAGCTCTATCCGCAAACCAGCCTTCATGTTTGTTTACAATATCATATAGAATTCTAACCCCAAGGTTACTAATCCCGATTTCGTACTTGTCCGGAAAAACAAATGCAAACTTAACTTTTGCATCATCAAAATTTTTGTTATACGACAAATACTCTCCGCCCACGTACTGGTATGGTTTTACGCAATTATGTAATGCCTCGTGATTTTCTCTAAAAAAACAATTCATCTTTCTCTTCCTATAAAACTAATTCTTTATTTTATTATATGTTGAAAAACATAATATTACAAATTGTAAAGTTTAAAAGCAATAATTAAGCAATTTTCTCTAACAAATATCTTTTATAAATGTAAGGTTAGGTTAAAATTTTAAGGTTAGGAGAAAAATTATGGCAGCAATTAATGGTTTTTTGGAGTTTGGTATTAATTTGGCAGAAAGATTTGCAAAAGATACAGGCTCAGTTCAAAGATTAGTAAAAAAGGTAGCAATAGACGGTTCTAAAAATCCAGCAGTTAGGAAGCTTGCTCCCGGTGCTACAAATCCTGTTTTAAATGTAGGATACCTTACAAGGGCAGGGAATAATGCCAAAGGCAATTATACAGTTTTTAATTTAACAGTAAAAGACGGAGAAAAAGTTCTTAATCAAGGCATATTCTCTGTTGCGGAAAATGGTAAAGTTATAAAATATAGAACCGCATTAGGAGAAAATGGACAAAACCTTAGAGTACATGGTTTTTGGGACAAAAACCAACGTTATGCCGCTGATGATTGGAAATATTTAGCACAAAGAAAAGGTGATAATATAGACTTTTTCGCCGAAAGCGGTCAGAAATTTAGAACAGATGCCCATGTTAGTAGAAATTTTATTGGACAAACCGTTTCTGAACTAAAATCGTTGGGTGCAAATGTCGCTTCTAATGCTAAAAATCATTTACTGTCATTAGTATAAATATAAAGTTGATGTCGGGGGATTTACCCCGACATCATTAATATGTTAAACTAGATTCTGAATAGCAAGAATATTATATGCTCGTTTGACACTCGCATTAATATTCTAAGCTTTCAGAATGACGAGGATTGTAACTACCTTGGTCGCCATTCTGAAAAGATTTAAAAATTCATGCTATAATTTACCCAAAGGAGAGTTGGCATGTTTATTCATAAAAATAAAGCGACAGGAAGGTTAATCGTTAATTTATTCGGGCTTAGATTAAAATTTCATCTTCCGATTAAGACCAAACATGCAGATGAAAAATTTGCTAATTTGCTTTATGAGTTAGCTGATCCAAGAACACTTGCAAATGTAAGATTGCCCAAGGTTTTAAACCTGTACGACTCACTTTATTCATTAATAAATTCAAACAAATCGATTGCACGTTTTGGAGATGGTGAATTCAAAATAATGATGGGCGAAAGTATTAATTTTCAAAAACACGACCCAAAACTTGCCAAAAGATTAGAAGAAGTTCTTCAAAACAACCTTGAAAACCTCTATGTCGGAGTTCCGGACGTTTTTGGCTACTGTGACAGCGATTATTTCAGACGCGTAATGGTTTCTTGCAGAGATTATTTATATAAATTCATGAACTTTGAAAATATCTATCTTGATGCAAAAATCACACGTCAAGCTAATTTTGCAACAAAAGAACAAGGCGAAGATTATTACGCAAACCTCAAAAAAATCTGGCAAGACAAAGACTTAGTCATAGTAGAAGGTGCAGGAAGTCGCTTGGGTATCGGGAACGATTTGTTTGCAAACGCAAAATCTATTGAACGCATAATTTGCCCGATAAAAGACGCTTTTTCAAGATATGATGAAATTTTAGAAAAATGCAAAACTTGTGACAAAGAAAAACTATTTATCCTAGCACTTGGTCCAACCGCAACGGTTTTGGCGTATGATTTAGCCCAAAGTGAGTACAGAGCAATTGATGCCGGACATATTGACACGATGTATGAGTGGTTCCTGAACGATGGGAAAAAGTGCTCAATTGAAGGTAAAATCGTGTTCAATGAAGAGCGAAAAGCCGACAAAATCCCTCATTGTAAAGACGAGAATTATTACAAACAAATTATTGCAAAATTTTGATAAGCTGAATAGCCGAATTCCCATTCATAGTCATATTATATAAATACATAGTCACTTAACCATGTTAACTTTTGTAACAACATGCAATTCATGTGGCAATATATAGCACCTTATATACTTTATATATATAAGAGTATAAAATAAGAGGTAACTATCATGGGCAACTATGGAATAACAGGTTGGTCAGGCGGCGGCAGACGCCCGATTACAAATAATCTAAGAGCTGGACAATTCCGACAAATGGGAGTGCCTCGTAATGTTTCATCAAACATTTTCATCAACAACAATTTTGGTTGTATGGGAAGCTACAATGGTGCATACTTTGATGGTTGCTGTGGTAACAATGACAGTGGCATGTCAAAATTTGAAAAATGGATGATGGGACTTGGCATTAGCGGCGGATTCCTAGGAGGTATCTTAGGCGCATTTGGCAAGGGTAAATCCGAAGGAGCCGGAGATACCGGTGAAACTAAAACAGATGAATTTGCCGGACTTAAAGAGCTATATAAAAATGATAAATTCACATTCTCAAAAGTTGGCAACGACTATTGTTGTAACACTGGTAATGGCATAATTACAGCTCCATCAATAGAAGAATTGAACAAAAAACTTATGGAGCTAAAAAACAAATCAACTCAAACTACCAAAGAAACATCTACAACAACACCTGCAACAACTACTACTCCAAAGGAAACTCTACCTAGACTATTCAATGACGATGGAATGAAAGAGCTTAAAACAACAGAAGATGTTTTAAAGGCATTTAAGCAAGCAACTGGTTCAGACGCGTATAAAATTGACACATCTTCATCAAACGGAATTACTATTAATCAAGTAAACGATAAGGGCAATAAAACAAGTATGTCAGGTTCTGTTAAAATAAGTGCTGCTCAACTTGAAAAATTGAAACCTGGGGAATGGACAGATCTTGGCTCATTCCATGGCAAACCAATAAAAGCAACAAGCTTGGACGGTTATCTACAAATTCAAGTCGGAGATCAAACATACATTGTCGGCAAAACAAATGATAATTATCAAGGTTATCAGTTTGATAACGGAAATGTCGAAGGGTATGATAGAGCAAACTGGACACGTAAAAAATAAAAAGTCGGGATTGAATCCCGACTTTTTGCATATTTACAACAAATAATTTAATGGTTATAATTAACTCAAATGTTATAGGAGGGACAAATGGTAAAAGTAGCAGTAGGTTCAGATCACGGCGGTTTTGAATATAAAGCAAAAATTATTGATTATTTGAAAGAACACAATTTTGAATACGAAGATGTCGGAACTTTCACAAAAGATTCTTGTGATTATCCGATTATTGCTAAAAAAGTTGCCAACAAAGTTGTTTCAGGCGAAGCTGATAAGGGAATTTTGATTTGCGGAACAGGCATCGGAATGTCAATTACGGCAAACAAGGTTAAAGGAATAAGAGCTGCTCTTTGTTCTGACACTTTCTCCGCAAAAGCAACAAGAGCTCATAACAATTCAAACATTTTATGCCTTGGCGAACGTGTAATTGGAGATTGCCTCGCTCTTGATATAGTAGATGTTTGGCTTCATACAGAGTTTGAAGGCGGAAGACACCAAAGAAGAATTGACGAAATTGAATAGCTTATAAAATCGGCTAATAACCTTCTTTTTACAATTAAACTTTACATTCTGAAAAAAACTCTCGACATTAAGTTATGTTTATTATATGGTGGTTTTGAAATACTATCGACATATAAATAGAAAAGGAGATATAAAATGCAGGTTATATTGAAAAAAGATGTTCAAAACCTAGGTGAAGCAGGCGATATCGTTAACGTTAAAGACGGTTATGCAAGAAACTTTTTGCTTCCTCAATCAGTTGCAGAAGTTGCTACAAAAGGTGCTTTGGAAAACAGAGAAAAGAATTTAGCAAGAATTAAAGCTAAACAAGAAAAATTACACGCAGAAGCTCTTGAAACAGCTAAGAAAATTGAAGAATTTGCGAAGCTTGAACTTTCTGCAAAAGCAGGCGAATCAGGAAAATTATTCGGTACTATCACTACTAAAAAATTGGCTGAAGAATTATTGGCTAAATCAGGTATCGAAGTTGACAGAAAGAACGTTTCTTTGAACGCTCCTATCAACAAAATTGGTGAATACACAATGCTTATCAAATTAACTTCTAAGGTTAAATGCGAATTGGCAGTTGTTGTTACAGCATCAGAAGTTTTGAAGGAAGCTGTTGAAGAAGTTGTTGAAGAAACTGAAGAATAGGTGATATGAATTCATAAAAGAGAAGACATAATTTTCATTTACCTTGAAAATATGTCTTCTTTTTTTATAAAGAGAGGTTTATGACTTTTAAATTAGCAGTTACAGGCAAAAGTGGAAGTGGGAAAACAACCGTTGTAAAAGGTTTTTTGAGAGTTTTTCAGGAATATTTTCCGGAAAAATCTATTTTACTATTTGATAATGACTTGACGAGCGAACTCGGGCACAGTTTTGGACTTGATATCAGAAACACGATTTACGGTATCAGAAGTGGAAAACACGAGTACAAAACAGGGATTCCTGAGGGAATGTCAAAACAAGAATACGTCGAATGGGCAATGGAAGATATCGTTGTTTCGTTAGACGAAAATGTTGATATTATTGTTTCTTGGTTTGTTGGCTCAAAAGACTGTCGTTGCCCGATTACAGGACAAATTAATGATGCAGTTTTGAAGCTCATTGAACGGTACGATATTGTAATTTTTGACTGTGAATTTGATTTAAAATATCTAAACCAACTTGTAGATACCGACATTGATACAACTTTAATCGTCGCAAATCCGACTGATGAAAGCGCTCATCTTGCTAAACGTATTGAAGAATTCAGCGCAAAATATGCAGCAGGAAATCAACTTGGAGTGGTTATAAACAAAGCTGACGGTTCTGATTTAAACCAGCTTTATGATTTCCTAAAAGGTTATGATTTAGACGTTTTGGGAGTAATTCCGGTAGATGAAGACTTAAAATCTCACTCTATGGATAGAGAATCTGAGATTGTACAAAACGCAATTAAACAGTTCTATTTTAGACTGAATTTGCCCCAAGTGAGGGAGTAAAATGGCAATAATACTAGACGGAAAAAAGTTAAGAGATAAGATTTTTGAGGATTTAAAAGCCAAATTAGACAAAATGGCTAAAAAACCAACACTTGCCGTTATTTTGGTTGGAGAAAATCCTGCAAGTCAGATTTATGTTCGCAACAAGAAAAAGACGGCGGAAAAGCTTGGTATCAATTCTATTTCTATTGAATATCCGTCTGATATCACTGAAAATGAACTTCTTGAAAAGATAGAAGAACTTAATAATGACGAGAATGTTACGGCTATTCTTGTTCAGTTGCCGCTGCCCGAACATATTAACAAAAACAAGGTTATAGACAGGATTTTGCCACAAAAAGATGTTGATGGATTAACGCCATATAACTTGGGCAAGTTGTTTTCAGGAGAAGAACCTTACGTATACCCTTGCACTCCAAAAGGAATTTTACTTTTGCTTGATGAATACAATATTGAACTGGAAGGGCGACATGTTGTAGTTGTCGGGCGTTCAAATTTGGTCGGAAAACCTGTTGCACAACTATTTTTAAAGAGAAATGCTACTGTCACAATGTGCCATAGTCATACCAAAAACCTCGCAAATAT
>CAKUZO010000083.1 GCA_934717895.1 uncultured Candidatus Melainabacteria bacterium
TGTCGGTATCTGTATCAGAATCTGTATCAATATCTGTGTCTGTGTCAGTATCGGTATCGGTGTCAGTATCTGTGTCGTTATCTGTATCCATATCGGTATCTGTATCGTTATCAGTATCGGTATCTGTGTCTGTGTCGATATCTGTATCAGAGTCTAAGTCTGTATCCGTATCTGTGTCCATATCAGTATCAGTATCGGTATCAATATCAGTATCTGTATCTGTATCTAGCGGATATTCTTTTTCATCTTTTGGAACTACTAGGTTGTCGTCATCTTCCTCTGTTCCTTTTTTATCCGGATCAGTAACCCCATCATATCCCGGGTCTTCACCTTGTGAACTTCCGCCATAATAGTAATTTCTATCATCTTTGTTTTGACCGATTGCTGTAACATCGTTTGGTCTAACAGCTTTTCCTCTGATTGAAATCGGAGTACCTGCATTATTTGCGTTTGTCAAAGTGTTTGTTGTAGAATCTTTACCAACCATTGACAACTTACCAGGACGGTGTTTGCCCATATTGAAGTAGTAACCGCCTGCATAAGCATTATCAGCGACCAACAACAAGTCTTGATCTCCGGAAGGACGTTTGTTTCCGTCACCTCTCAAAGTACCGTTTTTAACTATAATTGTTGAATCTGCGGCACTTTTATATGCAGGTTTTTCAGAGTCAATCCATTTTGTACCCAAGTCAAGTGCAACTAATTTTGCTCTTGTAGGGTGAGGATTTTTATTTTCACCATAGTAATCTGTACCATAGCTTGGAACTTCTCCCAAGTGTTCAACATACATATTTTTACCACGAGTTGTTAGGTTAATGTTGTTAGCAGCAGCTGTTTCGCCAACATAAACATTTCCTGAGAACTCTGCATTGATGTCACCTTTTCTTGAAATAATTGCACAAGCCTTAGTGTCAAGTTTTGCGCCGCCTTCGGCGTCCATACCTTTAACATCAATATTGCCGATTGCCAACATATCAACGCCGTTTCCTGATTTGTTAACGTTTTCAATTTCGTGAGGGAGTTGAGCGTCATCTCTTGAAGGGTTATATGCATAGCCGTTTTGTCTGAATGTCAAAGCTTTTGCAGAGGTTGTAGATGTTTTAGCTTCACCAATATTTCCGCTTGCAATAAGTGAAATGCCTGTGCCTTCAACATTCGGATTTTTAGAATCTTTTGTTCTGTTTACAATGCTATATGCTTTCGCACCTTTTGTTGTAGCATCGTCAGCAAGAAGAATAACTCTACCATCGGCCTTGATTTGGTTGACGTGCATATTCTTGTCTAAGCTTGCCATATTGATAAGCGAACCAGTACCTGAACTTTTTGCCGTAATCACACCGTCAATAGATGTGTTTACAGATTTTGTCAAATCTCTTCCGCTTGGTCCAACGCCTGTGCAAACTCCATCTGCACAAGGTCCAACTTCTTCACCAATTCTGCCGTTTGTAACAGTTGCGTTCAAATCAGCACCGTTGGTTGTGTAAATCAAAGTTTTTGCAACACCATTGTTCAACAAGTTTCCATTAGTAACCGCAATATTAACGTCAGCGTTAGAAGTAATATTGTTGTTTACACCTGTTGAACCGATAGACATATTAGAATTTTTGTTTACAAAGTTTACTGTGTTAGTTTTGTTACCATGGTTTGCAACAACAGAACCTTTAATATTCATTCCGCCGTTGCCTGTATTAGAAACTAACAAAGTAGAATTTGTTCTGCCAATACCGGAAGCGATTAAACCTGTTGAATCAACCAACAATTTGCCGTTTGTGTTAGTGATTTTGGTCGCACCGTTAAGGTTTGAAACTCTACCGGCAACATTAATTCCGTCAGCACCAGAGTTGTCAATTGTAACATTGCCTTTGCCATAGTTGTGAACAATAGCACCATTTCCAACAGAAGTACCGGTAACAGATTTGATTGAAATATTACCGTTATTGCTAGAGAATGTGTTACCTGTATTTATGTTATCTGTGTTTACAAGTTTTGTAAATAAAGTATCAGCAGCAGAATGACTTGTCAAAACTTCTGTATTTCCGCCGACACCAGCAATCAAAAGTCCATTGTTAGCAATTGTTCCACCTTGCAAATCAACATTTCCACGAGCTGCAATTTTACCATTAACAGTAATCGCATCTCCGCCAAGAACTAATTGATTACCACTGCCATCAGTTAGAGTTGACATGTCGAAGGTTTTGTCAGTCATAACAGCAGTGTTTTTTGAATAATCATAACCTGTAATTTTAATTGTAGAAGCTGCCGGATTAGCCGCATTATAATCTACCTTCCAATCGCTAGCATAATAATTATGAGTTTTAGGTAAACCTAAGCTATCTTTTAATTTGTCATAAGATGTTTGAGTTGGAGAAATAACAGACAAATTCCCAACATTCAAAACGCCGGAAGCGCCAACAACCATGCCGCCCGGAGAAATAAACACCAAGTTACCGTCTGTTTTCAATGCACCATTTTGCTGCAAAGCATTAACAATACCATTGATATTTACTCCTTGATTAACAAGAGCAACAAAGTTGTTTATGTCAAATGTTTTCGTTTCTAATTTTAAATCATTACCGGTACCAGATTGTTGTTGAAGAATATAGTTATAAATAAAGTTTAAAACATCACCTTGCGCCAAATCAATTTTACCAAATTGTTTAAAACCTGTTTGACCGTTTACAGCGTCAGGTCTAATGTTCCAAGCATTACCACCACCATTTTGAATTTGGTTACCATTTGCATCAGTAATTACAGAAGATGCTAACACTTGATAAGTTAGTGACTGTTGCATAATAAGCAATGAGCTTAAAATAAATGCTATTACTCTTTTTTTGTTAATTCCAAGTGCTTTCATTTTTATTTTGGACCTCTATTTTCTGCACGTTTATACACTTTTACATTTATATAAACGGTTTTGTGCAGTCAAATCTTTACTGTTTTTGAACGAATTTTTACAAAAGTTTATATTATAAATCGAACAAATTTTTATTGTTAGCCTATAAATTTACCTTTGCCTCTGTATGTTCTTGATTCAGATGCACCAGAGTTATAAACTCCGCCACGTCCACCAGGACGCCCTTCTTGAATATGAACTTTATCCCAATCATCTTTTCTTGTTACGGTAATTTCTTGCCCGCCGACATTGATTGTGAAACTTCCATAAACCGGAATATTTCTCGGAACATCGCCTTTTTTACCGTTTGTGCCATCGCGCCACATCTGATCAAGTTTTTGGTAAACTGCTCTTCTGTATTTTGCAGGGATTTCAGAACCATTGATTTGATAAAGCACTGTATAAGCCTCAGGGCCACGATATCTGACAGCTTTTCTTGTCGGAACCTCAGACTGCTCTGTAATCTGTCCTGAACGAACTGTTACTGTTTTTGATTGTGGAATTGTTAGTTTGATTTTTGATGGTTCTGTTGTTTCATCAGTTGTATCTTTCGTTAGTCTGACAATTCCATCAAAGTTTCTGCCTTTTGCATGAACATTTTTCAATGAGAAAAGTCCTGAGATAGCACCGCCCAATCCACCAATAGCCGCACCATAAGCACCTGTTCTCATATGATGTTGTCCTTTATCTTTATATGCAACTTCTCCGGAATATTCTTGTCCATCAACATGAATATTTTTATCTACTTTTTGTGTAAACTCTTCACCATTGTTATTAAATTTGAACGTAGTTGAATCATGAATTACTCTATCAGTAGTTACACCGGAATACGCTGCATTACCTGCAACAGTAACAGCTCCACCTATCAAAGAACCGCCAACTCCTGTTACGAAACCGAGTCCTAACCCAGCACCAGTTTTTAAAGCGAATGCAAGGCCTCGTTTTGCACCGGTTCTGTTTTTGTCAACACTGTAACCTGTTGACTCTATTATATGACGCATATCATTTAGTTCTCTGTTACCAACTTTGCCATTCTTATTACCAATAATTTGTTCAAGAGTCTTAACTTGACCGTCTTTTGTAACCAAAGTTTTCGAAAGCCAAGCATTTCGTCCCTCTTTCAAAGTCAAATTGCCATCTTCATCAAATCCGTCTTGTGCTCTATCGTCCAAACCACGTGAATCACAAATTTCTGCCGCAAAATTTTTCCATTTAGCTTCACTAAATTTATAATATTTGCCATCTACTTCAAGATCGTGATCAGCAGCAGTACCTGCATCACAAAATTCGTCCGGACATTCTGTAACAAGCTTACGACCAATTTTGCCAATATCTGTATGTTCTTTGGTTGGATCTTCTTTTTTGCCTGCTTTTCTTTGCTCTTTTGAAAAATGAACTTCTGTATTTTCAACATTTTGCATTGTTTCAACAGCCTTAGTCTGACGTTTAGCTTCATCTGCAATAAACGCTTTTTTGTCTTTTGCAACACGTTTAGCACTTCTGTTACCCATAACGTCAATCATTGCCATACGTTCAGTTAACATTGATGCATCAAAATTAGGATCATCTGCAACAACCATTACTGCCGCAAGTTGACGTTTGCGTTCACCTGTATCACCTTCAAATGTCGCTTTTTTATCTCCTGTAACTCGTCTGTATGTTCTTAATAGCTCACCTTCATTTTTTAATGCATCTTTAAACATTCTGTTAAACTCTGCTTTTTCATCTTCTGATGCATATTTTTCATTATCCAAATACTTTTGCAAAATTTCTGAGGGGCTATTATTAGTTTCTTTTTGAATTTTTTTCATTTGCTTTTGAATTTTTTTAGAATATTTATTTTGAGCAATTGAATAATTCATTGTATCTTCATTTTCAGGATCAGCAGCCCATTTTTCAAGCTCAGCTTTAAAATCACTCTCAGCTTTTTTTCTGCCAGCTCTATTGTGTTTAAGATTGTCTTCAACTTCAACAGCATGTTCTCTGCGAGTTGTTTCTGTCGTCGTTTGTGCATCAACCGAAAGCTCAACAGGAGGTTGAGGATCTGCTTTTGGTTCTTGATCTACATGATTTAACATGGCCTCTGCTTTTGCTTTATCTAAAACGGTATATGTTCCATCTTCGTTTTTGCGAATTGAACCATCACTTACCATTTTATCAATAAATTTTTGATCAGTAGACTTATCAAATTGTAATTGAGTTTCTTGTTTACTTTGTGCAAATTGAGCAAGCGTCGTATTTAATTTTTGAATAGTTTCCGGTTTAGAAGTATCAATATTACCGGCGTCATCAACAGGGACTTCGGCAGCTACAAGTTGTGCTTTTAATTCAGCAACAGCTTTTTCATCAAGATTAAATCCTGCCTTTGTCATTGCAGATGTCAAATTTGCCAAAGATGTAGTTTGTGTTTGAGTTTTTGCAACAACACTTTTATCTTCCGGCTTCGGAGTTCTTTCAAGTTCAGCCCCAGGAATAGAATGAGATTCTTGGGATTGATGTGTACCAGGTGTTCCATCTACTCCGGAGGGGGCAGATGTCGCTCCTGTACCATTTAATGCCACCATCAGTTCTTCATCAGTGAATTTTCCAGCATTCTGAATTCCTCTATTAGTAGCCTCTTGTATAAGTTCAGTTCTGGGAATTTGTCTTGATTGTTGTCCTGTTACTTGTAAATCTGCACACATAATGTAGTCCTTTCTTTACAAATTGTCCGTAACAATTTGCATGAAAATTAGTCTGATTTTATACTTCTCTATACCCATGTAAAAACATGTTTTTATCGAAAATTGCGTTACTTTATAAAAATTTTTACAACTTTCACACAAACCCTTGTCTTTACAGGCTTTTGAGAATTTTTAACACTTAATATTTCTTAATAACTTCAATATATAGTAAATACTTTATACATATTTTTGCTACATATTGAGCATATCGAAACATTGTTAGTACACACTCAGCTTTTGAGCTTTTACCAAATAGAATATCGGCACCCAAAATCTAAAACTTTAATATTTTAGCAATACATGTTACATTTCTTTACTTTTTATCTTAATTCACAAGTGTTACAGTAATCAGGCAACTTAAAAAGCCAACCTTCGATGACGGTTGGCTTTTATAATAAATATTTTTCAGACATTACCTAATCCTATTTTCTATATCAATCCAAGAACTTTTTTGTACCATGAAAAGGTTTCTAACTCAATTCCATTGAATGTTGTTTTCAAACATTGATTTTTCAAATAGTTTTCAAACTCATCGTTAAACTTTGATTTTGTAGTTTTGTCCTTTGTTGTTTTTGAAACTAAAACTGTCATAGACCTACTCCTTTAATTTTCCATTAGTACCCCATATTATATTACATATATAATTCAGTATGTATTATAACACATCTTTCATTCTTTTTCTAGTGGGTCATATTCTGCATGTCGTCAAGATTTAAGTCCTGTGCGGATTAGTTG
>CAKUZO010000084.1 GCA_934717895.1 uncultured Candidatus Melainabacteria bacterium
GCCCCACTGAGCACCAACAACAACTTTGTTCATATCAAATATCCTTTCAAATTTTGCCAATTACTGACCTATTTTAACACAAAATTTTATTTTTGAATACATATTTTTTACTACACGAATAATTTATAAAAAAACTTGTTATACTTATTTTTTTGGTATAAAGTTTGCATATAGATGACTTATGGAGGTCTTAATGTTGAATCAATTTTCACGAACTGAATTGTTAATAGGGAAAGAAGGAATTGAAAAACTTGCCAACTCTCGTGTTGCAGTTTTTGGAATTGGCGGTGTTGGAGGATATACTGTTGAAGCCCTTGTAAGAAGCGGAGTAGGGGAAATTGATATTATTGACGATGACAAAGTTTGTATCACAAACCTCAACAGACAGCTCTATGCAACACGAAAAACTGTCGGCAAGTACAAAGTTGATGTCGCAAAAGAAAGAATTTTAGAGATTAATCCTAATTGTGTTGTAAATACTCATCAAACATTTTATACACCTGAAACAGCTGAACAGTTTGATTTTAGTCAATATGATTATGTTGTAGATGCAATTGACACAGTTGTAGGTAAACTTTCTCTTATAGAGTGCGCCAAAGCCTCCAATACTCCAATAATTTGTGCAATGGGAGCAGGCAACAAACTTGATCCGACAAAATTTGAAGTTGCAGATATCTCCAAAACATCTGTTTGTCCACTGGCAAAGGTTATTCGACAAGAACTAAAAAAAAGAAGAATAAAAAAAGTAAAAGTCGTTTATTCAAAAGAATTGCCAATCAAACCGAAAGAAGACATGTCAATCAGCTGCAAACACAATTGCGTATGCCCACCAGGAACAAGAAAATGTACTGTTAAACATCAAATTCCGGGAAGCACAGCATTTGTTCCGCCTGTTGTCGGAATGATTATTGCAGGAGAAGTTATTAAGGATTTAATTAAAGAATAAATTAATCACCCATTTTATCATAACCCTTATGAAGATCTTCATAAATTTGTGCAATATCTTTATGTATAATGCCATTTTGTGCGTTTTGATATTTCATTGTATAAGACCAATTATTGGTAATACCATTTCCTTTATACCCGACTGTAATATAAACTGTCGGCGGTTGACCTTGCGTATAACCGTTTATACTTGAAAAATGTTTTTGACCTGATGTCCGATATTTACTTAATTTTGTAGTGTTATATATTTCAAGAGCAGTCTTTAATGTGTCAAAAGTCCATCTCTTATTGTGTTCATTTATAAATGTTTGCGGACAAGCTTTTGCATATTCTTGCATAGAAACAGACCTACCATTTTTCGTATAAGCATAGCTTCCATCTGCTTTTCTTTCAATAGAGAAGCCATTATTTGCCTTTATAGTATGAGCAGAATTCCTACCATTTGCAGCCTGAACGTTAGAGCCTTTCTTTATAATTATATCAAGTTTTTCTTTATTTACGATATTACCATCATTGTCGATTGCTGACGGGTTCGCATTCTTTAATGCTTTATAATATTTACTTCCTTTTATTTCAGCATCTGATTTACCTGCAAAATAAGAAGAAGGGAAAAGAACTTTCATCAAATCAATCGTTGTACTGCAACCATTAATTTTTTGTTTTAAAGCAGCATCGGACAATTGGTTATATGTAGTCCATTCAAAGCCTTTGCCAACATCACCACGCGAATACTTACGTTTATTAACTTTATTACCGCTTGTATGAGAAGAATCAACAGCACTTGTTTCATCAGTTTCATCAGTTGCCGTAGTATCTGCTTCGGACACTTCTGATGATTTTGACGCTTTATCTGTTTCCGATGAAGCTGAGGTGTCGCTTGCAACAATAGTTGAATCAGTCGACAACTCTTTTTCAGAATTAGAGCTACCAGCTCCTTCTGTTTTGCCGCTCGAAATTTTTGAAATCAATTCCGGCAATGTAGAAGCAGTACATTCTTTACCATCTTTTGTATAACTGTAAATTACATTATTACTTTCATCTAAATATAAACCGTAACCTTCTGCATTTGTAAAGCCAAGGTTATTCAATGCTTGTCTTGCACTTGTTAATTTATCCAAAGATGAACTCGTTTCATTCCCAGACGACGCCCCTGAGTTTCCGGCATAGTTAAATTTCCAATATGGTAGAGTTTGCCCCATCATATTATTTACCATAGCCATTATAGAGAAAGGGCTATTCATTCTAATATTATTGTAACCACAGCCACAACCTCCCATCATAAAAGGTGGTGAACATGGGAAACCAAAATTATTATTAATCCTAATATTAGGACCAGAATTGCCCCAAAAAGTTCTAGGGCCTCCCAAATATGTGTAGAATGTTTCGCCAGCCATAATAATATGTCCTTTATTTTATACTCTTATATATATAAAGTATATATTTTATACCTAATTGCTTTTTTATACATTTTTCTTAATAATTATTTACAAATAAAACGCATAAATTTAACATACTAACCAATGTAATTAAGTGCTTTGGTGCTATCTTTATGATAAACTAATTTTATGGACATAGAAATTAGACAACAACTTAATACCTTAAAAAACAGATTTAATAAAATAAAGGAGTGTCTTTGACTCGAATAAATTAAAGTCAAAACTTATCAAACTTGAAGATGAAATGCAATCTCCTGAAATTTGGTCTAATCAAAAAAAAGCTTCTGAACTTGGAGCTCAAATTCGAGATATTAAAGACAATCTTGCTTTTTTAGATAAGTGGCAAGGAGTTATTGAAGACATTGAAACAGCCATTGAAATCGGCGATGAGGAATTAATAAATGAAACGACCTCACAGCTTTTGCAGATGGAACGCGAAATAGATAAATTTGAAGTAAAACAGATGTTAAGCGGAGAATACGACGAAGCTGACGCTATTTTAACCATAAATGCAGGAGCCGGAGGCACTGATGCACAAGACTGGGCAAGCTTAATGCTCAGAATGTACATAAGATGGGCTGAGAGCCACGATTGGAAGGTGGATTTACTAGACAAACTTGACGGAGACGAAGCAGGTATAAAGTCCGCAACCATCAAAATTTGTGGAAAATATGCATACGGATATTCAAAAGCTGAAAAAGGTGTTCACAGACTTGTCAGAATTTCTCCATTCAACGCAAATGGCAAACGACAAACTAGCTTTGCCTCTGTTGAAGTTTCTCCAATTATTGAAGATTTTGAAAAAAACATTACTATCCCACCGGAAGATTTAGAAATAGACACAATGCGATCAGGCGGAGCCGGTGGTCAGAATGTAAATAAAGTCGAAACAGCAGTCAGGATTTTACACAAACCAACAGGAATTGTCGTAAAATGTCAACAAGAACGATCTCAACTTCAAAATAAAGAAAACGCTATGCAGATTTTAGCTTCAAAACTTTTAGCAATAAAACAAGCTGAACACGAAAAGAAACTAGCAGAACTAAAAGGAGAAAACGTTGATATCAACTTTGGTTCACAAATTCGCTCATACGTTTTTCACCCATACAAAATGGTAAAAGACCATAGAACAGGCTTTGAAATTGGAAATGTTGACGCTGTAATGGACGGGGATTTAGACGGATTTGTTGAAGCTTTTTTAAGACAAGCTTAATAGTTTGGCAATTTTTGATAGAAAAAATACTTTATATATGAGTAAGGTAGTGCTATGTCTATTGAAAAAGTGTCTATATCTTCTCATAATATAAATTATTCACCACGTCACAACGAACAAAAAAGTGACGAATTAAACCCTGTTGAAAAAACAGTTGTAAGCAGTGTTGCTCCTGTTCGTCGACTTTGTGACATTCCAAACATGGTTAAAAGTGGAGATACTCTTGCAGCAGCAGGACTTGCAGGACTCACAATCGTTAGTTTACCGGAAGATTGCAGAGATTTAAAAGCAGCATACAACCATTCATCGTGCGTTTTAAGACGAAAAAGACTTTCTATCCCATACAATTACCATAAATACCAACACGATTTTTCATTTTTTAGAGGAACTTTACTTCATGAAGGAATGAAAAGAATTAAATCCGAAAAAGGAAAAAAGATTGTCGATAAATTATATAAGGCAGACGTAACATTATATAATACAAAATTTGGGAAATGGATTCAAAAGATTTTAGGAATTGAAAATGGAAAGCCTGTAAAATCAAAAATTAAAAATTTGTACGGAAAAGAAATCTCTGTACAAAAAATAATTGCAAAGCACGACTTTTTAGGACTAAAAGAATTAACCGGCAGAGCCTTAAAACGAACTTCCGTTTTAGGTTTGGCTTTCATGGCAACTCTTGAATTACCTAAAATAATCAAATCCACCCTAAACGGTGACAACAAAAAAGAAAAACTAAACTCATTTGCATCTCAACTTGGCAAATCATCTTTAAATATTGTTAGCATTGCTGCCGGCATGGGCTATATGGGTGCAATCGGGGCTAAAAAATCCGGGGCTTTCGGATCACTTGTCGGAATGGGACTTGGAGTTATTTTTGGAGCTAAATTTTCAAGTTATATACAAGAAAAAGCCCTAAACAAAGACAAACAACATAGCTGCACGCAAGATATAGTGTAGATTTTACCTTATTTAGTTTTGTAAAATGTTTTGGATTTTGGGCTTGAAAAAGTTGAAAAATATGTTAAAATATGTTACAATGATAGTAGGAAGTTCCTGAAAAAGAACTCACAGGAGATTTAGGAGCAAGAAACTTCCAAGATGGGTTGATTCAGGTTTCCGACGAGTGTTAATCCCCACCCCACTCTTTAATCAAAAAGGTATCCGATACTCAAAATTGAGGTGAAACTATGGATACGCTATTTTGTAATGCTGAAAATTATGAATTAAGAAAGCTGACAGATGTTCTGATTAATCTTTCTATAATTGGGGTTTTAGTTTTGTGTCAGGGGCTTTTGCCAATTCACGCTGGAAACACAAAAGTTGCACAGGTAACAGCTCCTGACTTTGACACCGGACAAATTAAGATGAAAATTCTAAACGAAATTTCACCTGAAATCCGGCAAAAAAATTTTGACACTATGATTAAAAACAAATATCCAAAAGCTACAATTTACAATGTGTCAAAAGGCGTAAAACACATTAGACTAACAAGATATTATAATGGTAAACCTGTTAGGATAAATGTAGTAGAAGCAGATATGAAATTAGCTAATGATTTGGTTTTAACACCTGCACTTTCATCGAGTTCTGTTTTAAAAAGTAGAAGGACTATTTCAACTATTGCAAAAAACAACAATGCTATTGTAGCAATTAATGGCACCTACTTCAAACCACAAACAGGAGTTCCTCTCGGAACTTTAATGATTGATAAAAAAATTTACACAGGTCCTGTTTTTGACAGAGTTGCTATCGGAATTTTTGATGACGGAGCTCCTCAAAGATTTGATGTTGCAAGAGTTCAACTAAACGCAACTATCAAAGGGAGCGGGAAAACAATCAAAGTTAACAACATCAATCAGCCGAGAATGCTTTCAACATACATATTGGTCTATACTCCCGAATGGGGGAAATTCGCACCACAAGCCCCTAAATACGGAACAGGATTACAAGTTGTTGACGGAAAAATAGTTAAGACATCAGCGAATTCGATGGAAATTCCAGCAAACGGCTATGTTATTTCTGGACCAAAGACACTATTATACCCTCTTTTAGATAAAAAAGACGTCGAATTATCTGTAAACACAAATCCAAATTGGAAAAATGTTAAACATATAATAAGCGGAGGTCCATATTTAGTAAAAAACGGAGAAGTTTTTGTAGATATGACCGCTCAAAAACTTGGGGCAATAGGAGGAAGAAATCCTCGCTCAGCAATAGGTTACACATCTGATAACGACTTGATTTTAGTTGCTGTCGATGGACGAGAAGGCAGTTCTATCGGAATGACATTAACAGAACTTGCGAAATTTATGCAATCAATCGGCTGTATCGGAGCAATTAACCTTGATGGCGGAGGTTCAACGGTTATGTACGTCAACGGTTCAATTGTAAACCAACCGCAACAAAAAGGCGGAATCCCTCTTTCTAATGCAATTATTCTTGCAAAAGCTGAAGAATAATTACAAGTTTATAAAAGAAATAATTTTGAATTTTAAAATATTTATTGCATTATTTTGGTGTTTGCAATAAAATATGTTCGGAGATATTCCCAGATCGTCTAGCGGCAGGACTGAAGACTCTGGATCTTCCAACGGTGGTTCGAATCCATCTCTGGGAATTTTTTATATTTTGGTGTTTTTTTTAACTGGGAAATGAGAGTCTTCGAACCACGAGAATTTTTTCGTGTTGCTCAAAATTCTGTGGTTTTACCATTTTATGGTACCCTCATTTGTACGGCTCGTGCTGCTCGCCT
>CAKUZO010000085.1 GCA_934717895.1 uncultured Candidatus Melainabacteria bacterium
GAAGCTAAAAATCAAGAAGATTTTCAAGCTAACCTCTTTTTTAATTCATAATAATATAGAGGCATTTTTAAAGAGGAAATTAACCGAATGTTTTGAATGAATTTTGAACGTTTTTGTCTACAACATTTTTCACTGATTCATATTCAGTTTGAAGTGCAGAGTGTTCTGTATCAAGTTTTTTCAATTCAAGATCAAGCTTTTTATCTTTGTTTTCCAAATCTTGCATATCTTGATTGTACTTAGATTCAGCTTTTGCAATAGCTCTTTCATCTGCTACTTCTTGAATACAATTATCTTCCGAAATTGTCGTTGTTTTGAACGATTTTGAAGTTGTTGAATAGTATTCAAGTCTAAGTGAACCATCTCTCAATGCTGCTTCAAAAACTGTGTTATCTTTCAAAGGAGATTTTTCAACATTTCCTGCTGTGCCTGTACCTTTTGAAGAATATTTAAAGTGTTCAGGATCTTTTACCGCATCAGCCGGCGTATTAGTATATGTAAAATATCCGCTTGATTGCATTTTGGTAAAGATATTTTTGTAATAAGTCAACATTGACTTGTTATCTGCATTATTTGCAGTCTTCAATAAATCTTGATTATATTGAAGGTTGTAATTCTTATCTTGACCTCCGCTGTTGTTTCTCAAATATGCTTCTGTAATCGCCATAGCATAATCAAACAACTCACGTTGTTCATCAGATGTACCTTCATAGTTTATCGGATCATAGATTTTGTCACCTTTTTTGTCTTTTGCATAAACCGGTTTTGATGTATCGTAAACAGGAATTTTTTCGCCATTGTCGTCCAAAATTTCATTACCATCATCATCTGTTTGATAAATCAAATTCTTATTACTATCAACAGCTTGTTCATACTTGTTTGAGCCATCGGCATTTTTTTCAATTCTTGCATAACCAACGTAACCTTGTCCGATTGCATAGCCACCGTTTTCGTCAACAGTTTCAGTAAAGCTGAAACCGAAGTCATGTTCATTATCACCAAGATTTATACCAATTGTAGCAAAATATTTATCCCAAGCGTCATGGATTTGTTGTTTTGCAGCAACTGTTTTAGGGTTTTTATCATAAGCTCCCTCATCGTCTTTTTTTGCCGCAACTTCTTTGCCAGATTCATCTTTTTTAACCCATTTTTCATCTGAGCTATTTACATCTATATCAACTTGCGAATAGCCCGCAACATTTGCCAAAAACTGGTTGTAGTTGCCGTTTGCTTTTTGATAAGCTAATGCAATATTTTTTGTTACCAAAACTTTACCTTTTGTATCAGTAACAACATACTGCTTAGTATTTGCAGCCATTTCAGGTCCTGTCATAACAGTATATGAAATATCCGTATAAGTAGCATCAGCACCGTTAAAACCTGTCAAAACAGTTAATTTAGTAGTTTCCAATGCTTCATTGTACTCAGCAGTAATCTGTTGCGTTTGATCAGACAAGCGTTGTTTTGCATAGGAAATACTTTGACCACTATTTTCATTATTGGTCAATCTTGCTGTTATGCTTAATAGTCTAGCTTGTGATGCTGCCATTCCCATAATAGATTTTCCTTTCAAAACTGTACATATCTACTTACGGCACAATCGATAAAAAACTTTAAGGAGATAAAAATAATGTAACAATTTGTTTACATTGTTTCAGTTTTTCTAAACAACAATTAAACATAAAATCAAAATCAAAGAATAATAAACCATCAAATTTCTTGGTTGCAAAAGCCTGTAATAAAATTCGTTTACATCTCCGCCACAAGTGTAGGTTTTTAAAGAATTATAGAGTTTGAATACGAATGGAATAAGCAAAAATGTTAAAACTAAATAATAATTTTTTAGCATAAACACTAATAAAACGGTTGCGGCATAAGCTATTCCATACAAAACCAAAACTCCGTTTATCGCCTTGTTTTTATCCCCCAAACGGCAAGCAAGAGTCATTTTATGGACATTCATATCCCCCTCAAAGTCAAGCACTGTGTGCACATACATCATTCCTATCGTAAACATCACAACCGCAATCGACATCACAAAAACAGTCCACGAAAATCGTCCAGTCATTACAAAATAAACACCTTCAAAAAGCAAAGGTCCAAAAGCCGTTCCAACCGCCAATTCGCTAAGCCCTCTTTGTGACAATTTTGCATAAATAAGAGTTATAATTCCGCCAATTATTGCCAAAACCACAACCGGGAAACCGCATCTCAAAAACAAAACAAGCCCCATGCCGGCAGCGATTGCAAGGTAAATAATAACAACTTTCAACACATCATTTATCGTTGCAGAACCGTCTTTTATATAAGCACATTTACATTTTTGCGAATTTTCAGGCAAATTTTTGTAATCCACGTAATCATCAAACAGATTTGTTGCAAGGTGAGCAAAAGAAATTCCCACAAGTGCAAGTACTCCATTTAAAATATTTCCACCTAGTTTCAGTGAATAAACAAAAACCACAAGCCACGACAAAAGCGTCATAGGCAGCGAAAACAGTCTTGAATTTTTAAGCCAAAAACAAATATTTTTTATCATAAAAGTATGTTTTCAATCCCTTTAACAGCCTCGTAAGTAGCCCCTGCCTCTAACATTTCTTCCGCAGTTAAGCCAAAAAGGGTAATTAAAGAATATGCCTCTTTATTTGCAGAATTTAGCATTTCAGCAGTCATTTTTATAGCCTCTTCTCGGCTAAGATTGGTGAACGGTTGGTTTTTACCCTTATAGATAATTCTTTTTTTCGACTTGCCCAAACTATTTTACCCCCAAAGCTAAAAGTGCCGCACCTATCATGCCTGAATAGTTTCCGGCAGACGCCTTAACCACTTTAAACGGTTGGGTAACTATTTGCGAATTCGCCTCTTTTTCCAAATATTCAATATCCACAAACTCTGCCATAGAGCCTGATAGCACAACACAATCAGGGTCAAATAAGTTTGCAAGTCCGATAATTCCTTCTAAAATATCATTTTGCCAAGTGTCAAAAATCTTCTTCATCATCGGCTCATTTATACGCTCAATCACGTCATAAGTCGTTATTTCAGGGTTTTGCGAAATTTCTTCGGCTGTCTTTTTTAAGCCTGTACCTGATGCATAAGCTTCAAAGCAATCCCAACTTCCGCAAGTGCATTTTCTGTGTTTGTCGGTGCGCATTTTAAAGTGCATTTCGCCTGCCGCCCCGCTTTTGCCCTTGTAGAGCTTTCCATCGACAATAATTCCGCCGCCAACACCTGTTCCAAGCGTAATCATAACCGAATACGGCATATTTTTTGATGCTCCTATTACATATTCAGCCCAAGCCGCGCAATTTGCGTCGTTTTCAACAAAAACAGGCTTTGTACTAAGACCTGCAAAATCCATTGTCGGATATTCTTTTGCAATATTTCCGGTCGAACCCAAAATTCTGTCATTAGTCTTATTTACGGCTCCACAAGTTGAAAACGCAATTACATCAACTTCTGACTCGTGTTTTTTTATAATCTCTTCAAAAAGTTTTTTGATTTCTGCAAAAGTTTTAGGGGTATGATGTTTTTCAATTTCAGAAACAATTTCACCATTTTCATTAATTATGGCATTATAAACCTTTGTACCGCCAACATCTATTCCTAACGCTTTTCGCATATCATAACCTTTCTTTTTTGTTTTTTACCTTTGAACTTTGCGTTCCCAGCCCTTTGAATTTTATCCTCTTTGGACAAATCGCTTCGTAATCAATTGCGGACGTGTAATCGCAGAACCTATTACAACACAGTGAGCCCCTAATTCAAAAGCTTTCGTAACCTGTTCCGGCTCCCAAATCCTTCCTTCAAGAATTACAGGAAGTTTTGTATTTTCAACCAATTGCTTCAATAGCTCAAAATCAGGACCTTCGCCACGATTTAAAGAAAATTGAGTATATCCGGAAAGAGTTGTCGAAAGAATATTCGCACCGAGTTTTTCAGCATTCAAACCTTCTTCCAAAGTCGAAATATCCGCCATTGAAGCTCTGTTGTTGATTTTTATATATTTAATCAATTCTTCAAGCTTCGCTCCGTTCGGACGTTCCCTCATCGTGCCGTCAAATGCAATTACATCAGCACCGGCTTCCACAAGCGAAATAACTTCTTTCAAAGTCGGAGTTATATAAACGATTTCCTTGTAATTTGCAGGGATAACATTTGGCTTTGTCAAACCGATTACAGGCACATCAAAGAGTTTTTTAGCGTTTTTAACATCTCTTACACCCGCAACTCTAAGTGCTCCGGCTCCGCCTTTTACAACGGATTTCATCATCGCATTGATGCAATCTTCCTGATACAACGGCTCAGAAGGCATTGCCTGAACTGAAACTACAACTTTTCCTTTTAATCTGTCAATAATATCCATACAATTATTATACATTAAAAATTTATATTTGAGGTATAATAATTAAAAAGGTAACAGGACGATAAGACGATAGGTCTATAAGTCCGTATAGTGAGAGTTTTAAAACTTAAAATTTATATAGAGAGGTTTTAATATGCAAAAGAGTACAGTAAAATATCCATACCTTACAGAAGATGTAGAGATTTACGAAAGAGAAAACGGACACAAAATCGTTCTTGCACACAAAGAGGGCGAGTTAGTGAATGTTAGTACTTGGGTAAAAACAGGTTCTATCAACGAAGATGATAAAATCAACGGAATTTCTCACTTTCTGGAACACTTGATGTTCAAAGGAACTCACAAACATAAAGCCGGATATTTTGACAGAACTCTTGAAGCCAAAGGCGCAATCGTAAACGCTGCAACTTGGAAAGATTACACTTTCTACTACGTTACTCTTCCAAAAGGTGCAGAAGGCAAAGACTTAGACCTTGCAATAGAACTTCACGCCGATATGATGTTAGACCCTGTTTTGCCGGAAGAAGAAATCGGAGCACCATTCGACTTAAATAACCCGAAAGTTACCGACAAACGCGAACGTCACGTTGTAATTGAAGAGATTAGAATGCGTAAAGATCAAAACTGGACAAAAGTTTACAACGCTTGCAATTTCAACATGTATAAAAAACACCCTTATAAACGCGACGTAATCGGCACGCCGGAAATTATTTCACAAGTAACTCGTGATGAAATTATGAATTACTACAAAACTTTCTATTCTCCGGAAAATATGACAACTATTATCGTTGGAGATTTTGACAAAGAAAAAATCTTAGCGAAAGTTGAAAAAGAATTCGACTTCAAAGGTCGCCCAAATGCACCCAAAAGAGTTAATGAGATTGACTCTCCGACAGATCATACAATTGTTGTCGAAAACAAAGCACAAACAAACACATCTTATTTGATGTTCGGATTTTTAGGTCCAAAAGCAAATCAACTTAAAGAAAACATTGAACTTGATATTATCAGTATAATTTTAGGCGAAAGCACAAGTTCTAGAATGTATCAAAACTTGATTGAAAAACAGCCTGAACAAATCTTTATGATGGCGAATGCAGAACATTATCAATTCAAAGACGGAAACAATTTCTTTGTTCAAGCAAACTTCAAACCTGAAAAGAAAGATATTGCAATTGATTTAGTCAAAAAAGAAATTGAAAACCTTCTTGTAACCCCGATTAGCGAAGAAGAACTTGCAAAAGCGAAAAAGAAAATCAAATCTCGTTTTGCTTATGCGGCAGAAACAGTTTCTGAAATCGGCGAAACCATCGGTTATTATATGACGGTTTGCGAAGATTTGAAGCTTGTTGAAGACTACTTAAAAGATCTTGATGCGATTACAATTCAAGATTTGAATGCGACAATAAAGAAATACTTGAATATTAATAATGCAGTTATTTCTATTCTTGAGCCGGAAAAATAAAAATTTTTTAAACGCAATATATGTAAATGCATATTTAATCCCAGCAATAGAATTTTAATATTTTATAATAATTAAAAAAATCCGAGAATTTTAAATCCTCGGATTTTTTAATGAATTTTAATCGTTTATCTCAAACTATGCTTTTGCAGCACCTGATTTTTCGATAATTTCTTTTTCGATATTAGCAGGAACTTGTTCATAGTTATGGAATTCCATTGAGAATGTTCCACGACCTTGAGTATTTGATCTCAAGTCTGTTGCATAACCGAACATGTTAGCC
>CAKUZO010000086.1 GCA_934717895.1 uncultured Candidatus Melainabacteria bacterium
GGATTACACTGTCAGATCCTGCGGTTATACAGGATTATAATAAGTTTAGAGATTTGTCTAAACAGCGTAAGTCAATGGAAGAAACCGTAAACCTTTATTATGACTGGAAAAAAGCGGTTGATGCCATTGAAGAAGCGAAAGAAATGATTCATAACGAGCACGATGAGGAAATGAAAAACTTTTTGAAGGCAGAAATGGCTGAAAATGAGGCTAAACTTCCTGAGTATGAAGAACGAATGAAAGTTCTTTTGCTACCTCGTGATCCGATGGACGATAAAGATATTATGCTTGAAATTCGTGGTGGCGCAGGTGGTGATGAGGCAAATATTTTTGCCGGCGACTTGGCTCGTATGTATATGAGATATGCCGATAAAAAAGGCTGGCAGACTCAGGTTTTGAGTAAGACTGAATGTGAAGCCGGTGGCGTGTCAGAAATTATTATTTCTATCAAAGGTGACGCTGTTTACTCACAATTGAAGTACGAATCAGGTGTTCATAGGGTTCAACGTGTTCCTGCAACTGAATCTCAGGGACGTGTTCATACATCTACCGCAACTGTTGCTGTTATGCCGGAAGTTGATGATGTTGAAGTTGAATTGAATATGAATGATGTTGAAATTTCGACGGCTCGTTCAGGTGGTGCAGGCGGTCAGAACGTAAACAAGGTTGAAACAGCAGCCAGAGTATTCCACAAACCGACAGGAATTATGATTTTCTGTACGGAAGAACGTTCGCAACTTCAAAACAAAGAACGTGCTTTGCAGATTTTGAAAGCCAAACTTTATGATATGGAAGTTCAAAAACAAATGCAGGAAATCACAGATTTACGTCGTTCTCAAGTTGGTACCGGTGACAGAAGTGAACGTATTAGAACGTACAACTTCCCTCAAGGTCGTTTGACAGATCACAGAATTAACCATAACTTGAATGTTAATACGGTTATTGATGGTGATTTAGACGAATTACTTAATTTGTTGATTGAACACGATCAAAAATTGAAACTGGAAAAATTAGCAGAGGTAAATTAGTGGTAGAACGAAAATGCGTAGGTTGCGGTAAGCTTAAAGACAGAAAAGATTTAATAAAGATTACTCGTGAAAATGCGCATGGAAACGTTATTGTAAACCCTGATAACAAAATATTTGGCAGATCTGTATATCTCTGCTATAATAATTCGTGTGTAGAGAATGCTTTCAAAAAAAATAAAATTTCAAAAATCTTGAAAGCCTCTGTACCGGAAGATTTGAAAGGAAAATTATTAAATGAGTTTTGAAACGATTAGAATAAATGAATTAGCAAAAGAACTTGGGCTTACCAGTAAGGAAGTTATAGAAAAGTTTGCACAACTTTCTGTTACGGGCAAAACTCATTCAAGCACTGTTACAATGGAACAGGTGAAAAGACTTAAGGAATTTATCGCATCAGGCGGTGTAAAAGAACACAAAAAGCCAAAAGCTTTTGTTGTTAAAAAAGCAAAACCTACGGAAAAACCGGTTGTAGAAAAAGTTGAAACAAAAAAAGAGGAAAAGAAAGTAGAACCTGTAAAAAAAACAGCTACACCTCGTGTTGAAATTGTTAAACCTAAACAACCGCAAAGTCGCTTGGAAATTGTTAGAAGAGCTCCAAGAAAACCTGCGGAGGATTCTACTACAACTTCTGAAAAACCGGAAAGACCAACAAGATCCGGCGAAAGAAAATTCCCGCCTCGCGGAGAAAGAACTCCTCGTGGAGAAAGACCTGAAAGAGGCGACAAACCATTCTCACCGCGTTCAAAAGACGGTGCTCCTAAAAAACCGTTTGAAAAACCATCAGGCGAAAGAAAACCTATTCAGAGAACTATTATTTCTCAAGATATTTATGAGAACAAAGGGACAGGCAGACGCCGTACTGACGGAAAGAAAAAAGGTAAAGAATTTAACAACAAAAAAGAAGAACAAGAAAGAATTTCTTTAGAAAAAGCAGCAGCTCAAAAACATAAAAAACGTTCTCACAAAGAGGAAGAAGCAAAGCAAGTTACTCAAGTTGTTGTGAATAGAGCTATGACAATTAGTGAGTTGTCTGAAAAAATTCAGCATACTCCGGCTGAAATTATTAAGTTCTTAATGCTAAATGGTATTATGGCAACAGTAAACCAACTTATTGATGTTGATGTTATCAAAAAGATTTGCGCAGAATATGAGCTTGAAGTTCTTGATGAAGACTTAGATGCTTATATGGAAGAAGAACTTGAAAAAGAAGAAAAAGAAAAGAAATTAACCGAAGTTGATAAGAAATTGTTGAAACGTAGAGCACCTGTTGTTAGTATTATGGGACACGTTGACCACGGTAAAACAACATTGTTGGATAGTATTCGAGCTTCTAAACACAAAATTGTCGCATCAGAAGTTGGCGGAATTACACAGTCTATCGGTGCTTATACGGTTTATTTGGACAACAACAAGGATAAGAAAATTGTTTTCGTTGATACTCCGGGGCACGAAGCTTTTACAGAGATGAGAGCTCGTGGTGCGAAAGCTACTGATATTGCGATTTTGGTAGTTGCGGCAGACGACGGTATTATGCCACAGACGATTGAGGCAATTAACCACGCCAAAGCGGCTGATGTTCCGATTATCGTTGCTGTAAACAAAATTGATAAGCCTGGTGCAAACCCTGACAGAGTGTTGCAACAGTTGACAGAACACGGTCTTGTTCCGGAAGAATGGGGCGGAGAAACAATTACTGTCAAAGTTTCAGCTTTGCAAGGTACAGGTATTGACGAGTTGTTGGAATACATTTTGCTTGTTGCAGATGTTCAGGATTTGAAAGCTAATCCGAAGGCTGAGGCATCTGGTGTTGTAATTGAAGCAAACCTTGATAAAGGTAAAGGTGCGGTTGCAACATTGTTGGTTCAAAACGGTACTTTGCGTGTTGGCAACTGTATTGTTGTTGGAACTGCTTGCGGGCGTGTAAGAGCGTTGCTTTCAGACTCTGGCGAAAGAATTCAAAAGGCAGAACCTTCTACACCGGTTGAGATTTTAGGTTTGTCAGAAGTTCCACAAGCCGGTGATTACTTTGAAGTTGTTAAGAACGAAAAAGAGATGAAGGCGATTGTTCAGGAACGTAAAGAAAAAGAACGTGATAAACGCTTAGATGCAATGCTTCCGGCTCACGTTCGTCGTGAAGCTGTTGCGGGAGAAGACGATATTCCTCAATTGAACTTGATTATCAAGGCGAATACAAACGGTGCTGCTGAGGCTGTGTCTCAGGCAATTGCACAACTTGAATCAACGGAAATTAAAACAAAAATTATTCACGTTGGTGTTGGTGATATTTCAGAAGCCGATGTTATGTTGGCATCAGCATCAGGTGCGTTAATCTTAGGGTTTACCGTAAAAGAAGACGCGAATGCTCTTGCAGCTGCTGAACGTGAAGGCGTAACGATTAAGAAATACGATATTATTTATCAAATCTTAGAAGATATTGAAAAGACTATGTTGTCGTTGCTTGAACCGGAAGTTAAGGAAGTTGAACTTGGTAAAGCTGAAATTCGCCAAGTGTTTACAATTGGAAAAACTACAAAAATTGCCGGTTGCTATGTAACAGAAGGTAAGATTGTTAGAAGTAAAGATGCTGTATTGTACCGTGACGGAAAAGAAATCTTCCGAGGAGCAATCGACCAGTTGAAACGTTTCAAAGATGATGTTAAGGAAGTTGCACAAGGCTTTGAATGTGGTATTTCATTTGCAAAATGGAATGACATTGAAGTCGGCGATATTATTGAAGTTTCAACAACAGAAGAAGTTGAACGTAAAAGTTTATAATTTATTATAATAAAAATTTTCAAACATAAATATTAAAGGCAATAAGTTTAGATTCTTACTCATTGCCTTTTTTAATTGCATTTTCAATTGCATTTTTTAGGTTATTTTATTTTTTAGCAATAAATTGTTTAAATTTTAGGGTCCAATATCCGTCTTTTTCTTTTGGCGTAAAGTGTTGCCACCACCCGATTGAGTAAGTTTTTTTTATGTGCTCTAACAACTTTAAGTATTCATTAAAATATTCATTTTTTTGATCCGCTTCAAATTTTCCAAGCCACGATGTTGCCTTTGAAAAATATTTATTTACAAAAATATCACGATATTCTTCCATCATGCCTGTCTTTTCAAGCATTTCCTCTATTCCGTAAAACACATATATCGGCGAAAAACTCTTTTTCTTTTTAACTGATGTCACAGAGCCTTCTCGATTTTTTTGATAACAATAAATATTTTCAGGTAAAATTGCAATTCTATCAGCCATAATCATCGAATGAAAGAACGGCAATTGATCCTGTCCTGCTCTAATATTTTGGAATTTAATTTCATTCTTAATCAAAAAGCTTCTACGGTACAATTTTGTCCAAGCTGTTGATGGGAATTTAAAAATATCTTTTTTTATATCTTTTGCAGAAACAACTTTTCCAAAATATTTTTTCGGGAGTTTATTTTTGCTGTAAGCACCATTTTGCCCTTTGCCATTATAATAAGAAAGCCCGCCAAATACCAAAATATCTGTTTGCAATTCATCTGCTTTCGCAATTATTTTCGCTAAGGCATCATCTTCTAACCAATCATCGCTATCAATAAAATATACATATTCACCCTGAGCAGTTGAAAGCCCGATATTTCTCGCAATTCCGGAGCCTTCATTTTTTTTATCTATAATTACAACCCTATCATCATTTTTCTTGATTTTTTGTAAAACGTCTAATGAACCATCAGTTGAGCCATCATTAACACAAATTACTTCCAAATCTTTAAATGGTTGTTTTAAAATGCTTTCCAGACATTTTGGTAAGTATTTTTCAACATTATAAACAGGTATAATTATAGATAATTTTGGCATAAAAACCTCTCAAATTTTTCAAATTTAATATTTTAGCGAATAAATTTAGTCGACTTTCCCTCGCAACTGTCCACAGGCAGCATCAATATCTGCTCCTCTTTCAAGCCTTACCGTAACCTTTTTGCCCGACTGTTCAAGTAAGGATTTAAAACGCATAATTGATTTTCCGGACGGTTTTTGATAATCGTTTTTCTCTGTTGGATTATATGGAATTAGGTTTATATTGCATTTCAAATCATGTAAATATTCAACAAGTTCTTTGGCACTTTCCAACGTATCATTCAAATCTTTTATTAGCAAATATTCAATCGTAATTCGTCTACCTGTTTTTTCAATATAGGCCTTCAAAGTCTTTTTAAGTTCAGGCATTGGATATTTGTTTTCAATTTGCATCAATTGTTTTCTGATTTCATGGTTTGGTGCGTGCAACGAAAGTGCGAGAGTTGACTGCATGTCAACATCTGCAAGCCTTTTTATCCCTGGAATTATTCCGGAAGTTGAAACCGTTAAGCGTCTTGCACCGATTTGGAAGTTTTCATTAAAAATTTCCATCGCTTTCAAAACATTATCCAAATTCAAAAGAGGCTCGCCTTGTCCCATAAACACAACATTTGTAACCTTCAAGCCTGTATCTCTTTGGATTGTCAACACCTGTTCAATAATTTCTTTATACGACAAATTCCTGATAAAACCACGTTTTCCTGTCGCACAAAACGAGCAATTTACGGCACAACCGACCTGCGAGCTGACACAAGCTGTTAAATTTGCACGATTATCAAATCTCATCAAAACCGTTTCTACACACTCGCCATCGGGATATTCAAGCAAATACTTCAATGTTCCGTCAGAACTTTCTTGCTTAACCTTAATTTTTGTATCAGTAACAGTTGCAACTTGTTTAAGCTGCTCTCTGAACTTGACCGACAAATCAGTCATCTCATCAATTGATTTAACAGATTTTAAATATATCCAGTTATGAATTTGACGAGCTCTAAATTTTGATGCACCAAGTTCATCTGTTATTTTTTGAATTTCTTCTAAATTTAATCCTGAAAGTACTTGCATAATTTCCTCTTTTTAAGCCTTTGTTGTGAAATAAGAAACCACAACCTGTTAAACTTTTATTTTTGATTTGTAATACCCGATAATTTCCATCATTGCATGGAGCATAAGAACAATCGGCAAAACCTCTTCTCGCCACTCATAAAA
>CAKUZO010000087.1 GCA_934717895.1 uncultured Candidatus Melainabacteria bacterium
ACGATATTGTAAGACAAGCAAGAGAGCAAAATTGCGACATGATAATTTCGCACCACCCATTGTTTACAGTGCCACTACTATATAAAAATATAGATATTTATTGTGCCCACACAAATCTTGATCGTGCACAGGGCGGAACAACCGATACTTTGATTTGTAAATTGTTTCCTCGCCCCGACGGGGAGAGGATAGAATTTCTTAGCGAATGCAGTGAGCTTAGAAATTCAGGTGAGGGGTTCACTCGTTACATAAATTACGAAACCTCTCTTCAAGACTTTGTCGAACGTCTTAAAACAATTTCACCGCATTTAAGATATGTTAATAATAAAGGTGTTACAGAGCTTAAACGAATTGCATTTTGTGCCGGAAGTGGTACTGAATTTATACAAGAGGCTTTTGAAAACGGTGCTGACGCACTTGTTACAGGCGATTTGAAATTCCACACAGCACTTGATAGTCCGATTGTTGTGTTTGATATCGGGCATTTTGAGAGTGAAATTCTTGTTCTGCCTGTGTTTGAGCAAATTATTGGAGATGAAGTCGAATTTGTTTATGCCAAAGAAACGAGTCCGTTTAAATATTAAGGTAGGCTTTCCCAATATTTCTTTGTATTGTCGTCTGGATTTATGTTGTTCATTGCATAATACGAACAACCGACGCCATTCGTTCCCTGTTTGCTTTTGATAGAACAAGGATAACCGGCTAAATCTGGGTAATGTTGGTTCTCCAATTCTTCTTCGGTATAGAGTTTTATCATTTTTAATGGCTTCAATTTGCTATCACGAGCAATATCAAATTTAAAAATATCATGTCCGATTTGATTTGGACCTTTATAAGGACCATTAGTATCTATAAATATGTGGATAGTAGCGCTATCGACCCCATCAGAATTTGCATGCATTCCAAAAGAACTACCATCAGCAAGGATTTTAGTTGCTGATGGATAATCATGCCCTATATTCTGGGTAGTTTGTTTTGTTCTATTATAATTGTATACTGGGTAAAAAGATTTTATATCCTTTACTACTTTCAAATTCTTTTCAAAAGTATCTCTAAATTCTTGTGAATTTTCTGAATAACTATTAGTATTACTATTACTATTATATGTTACATAAGTCTGATAAATATTATCAACACCGAGTTGTTGTCTTGTCAAATCATAAGCCTGATAAAGGTTTGTGACACTTTTTTTAAATGCGGTTTCCAAAACCTTAGCTTTGTATTTTTTTATAACCGTCGGTATTGTTAATGCTGCAACAACTCCAATTATGCCAAGGGTGATTAGAACCTCTGCCAAAGTAAATGCTCGTCGCATAGATAAAATCCTTTCTTGTGAATATAATAATATTATATGTATTTTTTTATAAGTGTCAATAATATAATTTTTTGTGTGGTAAAAGTTTTATAGTAAAGCTTGGAAAGCCAGTAAAATTAGTATTATTCCGCCACTGATTTCCAGGTAGGTTGAGGGGAGTTTTTTAAAGAAGTTTCCGCACCAAAAACCAATCAATGACATTATGAATGATGCCAAGCCGATTAGTAAAATAGCTTTCAATAACGGTGTATTGGTAAGTTTTAGGCTTATGCCTGATGCCATTGCGTCAATACTTGTGGCAATTCCCATTCCGATAAGACACTTTAAGCTGATACAACAAATTTTTTCTTCTTTTTCTTGAAACGCTTCGTATATAAATTTTGTACCGAGCACAAAAAATATTGCAAAAACAAGCCATGGACTGTAAGATTCAATATATTTGCTTATAGTGCCAATTCCAAAATATCCGAGGACAGGCATGGCACTTTGTGAAATTCCCATTGTTATGGCAAGGGCAAGAGAATTTTTTAGTCTGTTGTCGGTAAAAATTAGTCCTTGTGAAAACGAAACGATTAGACAATCTATTCCCAAAGCTATGCTTAAAAAAATTAATTCTAAGAAATGCAAACTTCTACCTCAAATAACCTGTTCCAAGGAAATTTATACGTAATATTATACTCATCAGGTTTAATTTTTAATACTTCAAAAATCCTTTGTTCAAACGGTTTCATCAATTCTTTAACCTGCTTTTCGTCGGGAGAAGCCAGTTGCTGTCTGACATTCGCCTGATAAGCCCAATCGTCTAGGAAGCGAGTGAGTTGTAGAAGTGAAAAGTTTTTATAAAGGTTGGTTTGCCAATCTGACGACGGCATGGTATTAGATGCTAAGATGCCAAGAGGCATAGAGGCTTGGTCTAATTCGGTTAAGTTATTTTGGGTTTCTTGCAGCTGAGTTGAATTTGTATCAGCTAGATTCTTTCGCTGACGCTCAGAATGACGAAAATTGCTACTATCTTCATGAACAATTATTGATACCGACTTTGCCTCTTTGCATCTTTGCGTCTTTGCATCTACAACATTAGCTGCCACCGCCGTTACCACAGCTCCGCAAATCAAGCTACCCAAAGAATTTGCAGAAGTGTTCCATGCGGAATAACCTAAAAAGTTCTCGCCCAAACCTGTTTCAAAAACCTGTTCAATAAACGCGTTATCGGCTCCATTTGCATACCTGACATCTGCCACTATATAAGGCTTTTCAGGTTTTTGCCAAGTTCCGGAAAAAGATTTTGTCGGAACTTTCATAACAATTTCGCCCTGATGCTCCTCAAAATTATTTACATAAAGCAAAATATCTGCCTCATCAGGTTCGCAAACTTCGCAACCGGCAAGTTCAATTTGCCCTTTTACGGATTTTTCAATCGAAACATCTTCGTAATTTGAGATTAGGTCTTTGTACTCAGGTGCAAGGAATATTGGTGCGATTTTTATTGAGTGGAATTTGGGAAGATTGATTTGCTGATAAGATGCCTCTTTGCCTTTTGGCATCTTAGCATCTAAATCACGCTTAGCTGCCTCGCTTCCTAGCTGCTTAGCTGCTTTTGATGCTGCTTTTGATACTGCTCTTGCAAGTAGTGTTAGCGGAATTTCATCAGCGCCGGTTTTTACAAAACCGCCTAAACTTTCTAATTCTTGTGCCTCTTTTACGTTAAACCCAAATTCTGCACAATCATCTTTTGAAAATACCAAAGTTTCAAATAATCCTTGTTTTTGATATTTCAAAAACAGTTTGTTTATCTCAAAATTTCTTTTTCTTGTCGCAAGGTAATCGTCTAAAATCTCTTGCGGGACATCGGTTTGCACCATTCTTCCGTTTTTGCAAGAATTAAAAGAATATTCAAAAATCTTTTTGCCCCACTTGTTCCAATACTCTTTTTCTTCTTCGTTCACGTTGTTGTTGGAAATTCGCATAATGCTTGAAAACGCATAGATTTTGGCATTTTTCTTTTCTAAAATAGCTTTTAACTTTTCAACCCGAATCTTAATCTCGTCAAATGTATCGGGACATCTTCTTGATGATATCAAACCACCATAAGCCACGGTATCAAGGCACATTACTATTGCATCAATTTTTGGCAAATGTTCAAGCCACTCAAAAATCGCTTCAACATCAGCGTATTTTGTCAATGAGCCGAGGAATTTTCGCTCCGGTATAAACAAATCTATTTCACTATCTATCGCACAAATTTGTTGTGGTAAAGTATAACAAACAGGACGGTTATCTATTGGTATAAAAGCTATGTTCATAATTTAATTATATGTTAAGATTAAATTTAGGCAAACAGGTAACAAATTATGACGCTTGATAAAACTCCTGAAACAATTCAAACAATGTTTAATATGATTGCGGATAAGTACGATTTTGTGAACAACGCAATGTCTTTTGGTACGCAAAATTTTGTCAAAAAACAAAGTATTAAGCTTCTTGAAATTCCACCGCATGCAAAAGTTTTGGATCTTTGTTGTGGAACAGGTGATTTATCTAAAATTGTAAAAAAACAGTCACCATCAGCTCTTGTAACGGGAATTGATTTTTCAAAACGCATGATTTCTATTGCTAAAAAAAAGGTTGATGGAGTAGAATTTTTGCAAGGTGATGTGACAAATTTGCCGTATCCTGACGATTTTTTTGATTTTGTCATAATGGGATTTGGGCTAAGAAATATCTTGAATGCAGAAAAAGCAATCGAAGAGGTGTTCAGAGTTTTAAAACCAAGTGGGATTTTCCTTCATCTGGATTTTGGTCAAAAAAATCTTGCAAGTAAAATTTATGATATTATGACGCCGATTTTAATCAGACTTTTCACTGAAAATCGAGGTGCTTATGCATATCTTATCAGGTCAAAGCAAGAGTTTCCGACACCTGATGATTTGATAAAAGATTTTGAAAGTAAGGGGTTGAAATTTGTCTGTCGGAAAGATTTTTTGTTTGGTGTAATATCTGCACAAGTGCTTTGTAAGTCTATTTAATTGATAGAAATAAAACCAAAAAAATTAAGGTTGAGATTAAAAAAGTTATTCCGACTAAAACCCAAAAAATTGAAAATTTTTTCTTTTTTTTACAAGCCATCGTAATGGATTGTTTTTTCTTTTTGGTTGGTTTTACGGATTTCGATGATTTTGCAGTTTTTGCAGATTTTGTTGTTTTAAAGTTTGGTTTTGAAGCATTTTTTTTAGTTTTGGTTTCAATCGGTGCAGATGTTGATTTTTGAGTTTTTGCTTCTTTATAACGTTCTGAAAGGCTTTTGGTTGATTTTTCTCCTGTTACCAAAAGCTCTGTGTCATAGCTTATTCGCATTAATTTTGAATCAGCTTTGTTGTTGTAAATGCAGTAGCTTATTGCAACTTCGAATGCACGTTTAAGACATTCCAAAGTTTCCATTCCGTCTTTTTTGACAGAACCTGCATGGACAGCAGAGTTTCCATGTTTTTTAAGATAATACAAGTCATTTATAAACTCTTTTTCTTCTACATTGCTTGTCAGGCAGTCGCTGAGTGTTGCCAGCATTTCGTCGAAAGTTTCTTCGGTAGTTCTATTTTTACCCAAAACTTTCTTGCAGACGTGTTCTCCAAATCGTCTTGTCTGCACCATACATTGCTCGAAATACTCATCACGGTAAAGCCCTTCGGCTTCCGCAATTATCTCATATAAGTTTTTATCTACTTTTTTTAAAAAATCAAAATTTGTGGGCATAAGATTAGTCACGATAATTGTATAATTTCTGAGATAGTGAGTAGTGAGTGGTGAATAGTGAATAGACCTTTTCAAAAAGTAGGTTGGTTTCTACTTCAACATCTGTTTAATACATGTTTTGAACTACTCACTATTCACTTTACACTTTACACTTTACAAAAAAAGGGGGAAATAAATCCCCCCTTTTGTAAAACCTAAGAAATTCTTCCAGGAACAACAACTCCGCCTTTCAAATTCTTTTTATAGAATTCTACGTGCGGTTGAAGT
>CAKUZO010000088.1 GCA_934717895.1 uncultured Candidatus Melainabacteria bacterium
GTACTGCCTAGTGTGGGTGAAACCTTTGGGATGGTTTATTTAGAGGCAATGGTAAGTGGCTGTATTACTGTCTGTACAAAAGGTGATGGCATTGACGGAATTATAAAAAACGGAGAAAATGGATTTTTAACAGAGCCAACAGTTGAGAATATTAGAGAAACACTTCTTAATATAAAAAATCTTGATGAAGAAGCTCTGAAAACCTTGCATATCAATAGTTTTAACACCATTCACCAACTCACTTCCACAAAATGTGCCGAGCATTATTTGCAACAAATTTTAAGATTTTGTAAAGATTAGACATCATGTTGGCATGTTTTTGGTAGTATAAGGTGTAGGTTGGTGATTTACCCTTTGTGTGGACAGCCGAAAATTATTACCCGAAAGGAAAAAATTAATGAACAAAATTTTAATTGTACTTTTGACACTCTTATTTAACATTCAGCAGGCTAACGCATTTAATATTGATGCGTTTATGGATAAAAATGTTGCACCTGTCTCCGACGCGATAGCCGCGATAATTTTTCACCCTGTTCATGTTTTTGGAGCAGATGTACCAATTATTATATTTTGGATTTTGTTTGCCGGAATATTCTTTACTTTCTATTTGAGAGGTATTGCGGTATGGGGCTTTAAACACGCTATTGAGGTTGTTTGCAAACCTAAAAAAGCCGAAGGTGACGGCTCTGGTGAAACATCTGCGTTTCAAGCATTGATGACTGCTTTGTCAGGAACAATCGGTTTGGGAAGTATTGCAGGTGTTGCAATTGCCATTTCTATGGGTGGACCGGGAGCTGCTTTCTGGATTATTGTCGGTGCACTTTTAGGTATGTCATTGAAGTTTGTAGAAGCTTCTTTGGCTGTAAAATACAGAAGATTTAACTTGGACGGCTCAATTTCCGGTGGTCCTATGCATTATATGGCTCATGGCTTAACAAGAAAAAAATTGAGATGGCTTGGACAACCGTTGTCTGTAATGTTCGCGATACTTTGTATTTGCGGCGGTATTACAGGTGGTAATATGATTCAGATTAACCAAGCTGCAAATCAATTTGTTAACGTTTGTGGCGGTGAAAACGGCTTTATGCATAACTTCCACTGGGTAATCGGTTTGGGTATGGCGATTGTTGTTGGCTTAATCGTTATCGGCGGTATCAAAAATATCGTTAAAGTTACTGAAAAAATCGTTCCTTTGAAGATTTTTATATATTTATTTGCGGCTATGGCAGTAATTGTTTGCAATATCAAACTTGTTCCACACGCTGCTTGGGTTATTGTGAAAGAAGCTTTTCAACCGGAAGCAATATATGGCGGTATGTTTGTTGCAATGATTATGGGTTTAAGACGTTCTGTTCAATCAAACGAAGCAGGTACAGGTTCTGCGCCGATTGTTTATGCAACAGTAAAAACTGATGAACCATTGTCACAAGGTTTTGTTGCATTGCTTGATCCGTTCTTAACAGGTTTTATGTGCACATTGACAGCTTTTGCTATTGTAATTACAGGTGTTTATAAAACTCATGCCGGACATACATCGGGCATTGAAATGACATCAGATGCAATTTCTTCTGTAATGCCTTTCTTCCCAACACTTTTGGCAGGTATTGTTTTGCTTTATGCATTGTCAACAATTATCAGTTGGGCTTATTACGGTCAAAAATCTTGGAACTTCTTGTTCGGTGAAGGCAGAAAAAGAACTTTAACTTTCCAATTTATTTATTGTGCTTTCATTTTGATTGGTTCTGTTTTGAACGTAACGTCAGTTATCAACATTACAGATGCTATGATGATTGCGATGTCTATTCCAAATATTATTGCGATGTATATTTTAGCTCCTGAAATCAAGAAAGATTTGGCAGAATATTGTAGAGTTCACCAAATTGGCAAATTGATTAATCGTGATTGGTTGAAACCGGCAGAAGTTGTTGTTGAAAATGACGAGGAGGAAGTAGAATGTCCCAAATTATAATCACTGTTTCTGGCGTAGATAAAGTTGGAATTGTTGCGAAAGTAGCTGCTGTTTTAGCAGAATATGAAGTTAATATTGAGGATATAAAACAGACTCTTATGCAAGGACATTTTGCAATGTTTATGCTTGGAAATATTGAAAAATCTAAATTTTCATTTAAAGAAATTAAAGAAGCATTAACAAAAGTAGGCGAAGAACTCGGTATGGAAGTTTGGGTTCAACGTAAAGAAATTTTTGACAATATGCACAATATTTAATTCTTTTTCAATAAAAGTTTTTATTCAAGAAACAAAAAACAGAGCGGCTTTTAGGTCACTCTGTTTTTATTTCATTTCTAATTTTTTTATTTAGGCCGCAATATTTACTTTATCGCCAACTTTTAATTTAGGATTTGTATCCCATTTATCTTTGTCTAATTCAGAATTATTACCTTTGATTAGTCGTTTTGTTTCTTCAAAAATTTCTTTATCTGTCGGCTTGTCCGTCATAATCAAGGCGTTTTTTTATAAGCATTAACTTTGTTTTTTAATTTACTACTAAAAGTTATCCACTTTACTAATTGCGACATATATTAATTTCTTATTTAATATAATTGTTAAAAGAAATCTTTTTCATACTTCCAGCTATTCTTAATTCACAAAGCCTCATTAATTGAGGCATTTTTTTTGCTTTATCTGTTGATTTGTTAATTTATATAAGATTTTTAATTTGCTTAAAGGCATAGAAATATCAATAATCGAGTTTTTATTTTATATCTACAACACTTACGCCATCTCCGCCTTCGGAATCTTCTCCCGGACGATATTTGGCAACATAAGGCGAAGTAGACAAAAAATCTCTGACAGCTGACTTCAAAGCTCCTGTTCCATGTCCATGGATTACAGTCACGCAAGCAAGGTTTGCAAGACTTGCTTTATCTAAATAAAACTCCAAACTGTCAAGTGCATCTTCAACCTTATAACCTCGAAGATCAAGAGTGCTTGAAACACTCGCTTTTCGAAGCTCAAATTTATTCAAAGAACTTGGTCGATAAATGTTTTCCTTTCGCTCATAGGCCGCATCATAAGGTGCAAGTTTTTCTTTCTTAATTTTTGTTTTAAAATTTCCCATTTGAACAAGAACATTTTCATTTTTATCAGGCAACGAAAGCAATGTTACAGGCTGATTCATCTCCTTCAACAAAAGTTTTTCACCTGTCTTAACATTTGTCCAGTCGATTTCTTCATACTGCTGTTTTTCATCATACTCAGAAAGTTTTCCCCTGAATTTCTGTTCTGTTTGTGCCAATCTTGCATACGAACGACGTGCAATTTTTTCAGATTTTTCACGCCTCAATTCTTCCAAAATATTTTTAATTTCTGCCTTAACCTCTAACAATTCTCTATCAAATTTGTCCTTGATAATTTTGACAGTTTTCTTTTTATCTTTTTTAATTTGTGCCAAAGAATCCTCATATTCTGATTTAAGGCTTTCAGAAGTTTCTTTCAATTCTTCGGCTTCTTCAAGGTTTTGAGCGAGTTTTGCCTGAGTTTCTTGTAATTTTTCAACAACAAGAATAGACGGGTCTTTTGTCGAAACAACGATTTCTTTCGCTTTTTCCGTAAGCTCTTTATCAAGCCCCAAATTCGTCGCAATCGCAATGGCATTACTAAGCCCCGGAATTCCGATAAGCAACTTATAAGTTGGTTTTAAAGTGGTTGTATTAAATTCAACAGACGCGTTTTTGAAATACGGATTTGAATATTCAAGAGCTTTGAGTTCTCCATAGTGCGTGGTAATCGTTGACATCACATCTTTTTGAGCAAGTTTTTCCAAAATAACTTGTGCCAAAACTGCCCCCTCAACAGGATCAGTACCTGCACAAATCTCGTCAAGCAGAACAAAAGATTTTTCATTACTTTGATTTAAAATCTCAATAATATTTGTCATATGCGATGAAAAAGTAGAAAGATTTTGCAAAATACTTTGATCGTCACCGATATCAGCAAAAACACTCTCAAACGGGTAAACTTTCGCCATTGTACAAGGCAAAAACATGCCGGCTTTTGCCATCAAAATAAACAGTCCGATAGTTTTAATTGTTACAGTTTTCCCGCCGGTATTTGAACCTGTAATTATAATTGACTTAAAATCCTTACCGATTTCAAAATTATTAGTAACTACATTTTCAACATTCCCAATCAAAAGCGGGTGTTTCATGTTTTCAAATTCAAGTAACTTATGCGTCACAATATCAGGCTCAATTGCGTGAATTTTCACGGCATAACGAGCTTTCGCAAAATGATAATCAATTCTTGCAAGAATTTGTTCTGAAAGTTCAAGCGCATTAATTTCATCTTTAACAAGCGAGGTTAAACCTGCAAGAATTTTAACCATTTCCGAATGAATATTAGCTTTAATTTCTCGAATTTTATTATTTAACGGAACAATTTGTGCAGGCTCTATATAAAACGTTTTGTTTGTCGCCGAAACATCGTGGACAATCCCCGGAACCTTGCTTTTAGATGACGCCATTACCTGAAACACAATTCTATCATCACGAGTCGTGTAAATATTTTCCTGTAAATGTTTTGAGAACTCAGTTGAATTCAACAAAGAATTTACAGTCGTTTTTAAATTCTTTTCGTTATCTCGGAGAGCAGCAAAAAGCCCCTTCAATTCAGGCGTTGCATCTTGTCGAATATTCAAATTTTCATCAAAAGTTGAAAAAATCTTATCTTCCAACATCTTATCAACCAAAAGATTTTGAGAGGCATTTCGAATATTGGACAACATTGGCAAGTTATCAAATAGAAATTTCTTCACAAGTCTTGAAGTTCTAAGAGTCTTGGCTACATCAATCAACTCATCTTCTGCCAAATAGCTCACGCCCATATTCTTTTTTATTGCAACGATATCAGCCAAAAACTCAATCGGAATATCATTGGGCATATCCAAAATCTGTTTTGCCTCACGCGTGCACTGCAATTCATTTTTAATTTTTACGATATCATCAAACGGCATAATTGCAAGGCAAAGTTCCTTGCTCTGTTTGGTTTTTGCAAAGTTTGACAATTTTTCGGCTATTTTATCAAATTCGAGAGATTTTCGGCTTTTTTCAAGAATATTCATATTTTGATTTTATCACGAATGACTCAATTTTCTCTCGGATTATTAACAAATATTATTATTTTACAGGTTTAACCAAGTTTTCAACATCAATAACAGTTTTTAATTTCAACGCAAAAATATCATTCCGACTAAATTTTTGCATTTTTACAGCATCTTTTTCGGTTGTAATTATCAAACCTTCCGGCAATTCTTCTTCAACATAACTG
>CAKUZO010000089.1 GCA_934717895.1 uncultured Candidatus Melainabacteria bacterium
CTTCTTTATTCGGAGCTTTTCCATGCCAGCCGGCATTGTTTTCCATAAATGATACGCCTTTACCTTTAACGGTATTCGCCAAAATCACAACAGGACCATTGGCACATTTTGCCTTTTCAATAGCATCATAAACAGCTTCAACATCGTTTCCGTCAATCTCAATGACCTGCCAATTGAAAGCTTTCAACTTTTCATCTAGCGGATTAAGTGCCTTAACATTTTCCGTGCAACCGTCTATTTGAAGTCTGTTTCTATCAACAATCGCAATCAAATTGTCCAACTTATGATGAGCACCGTGCATAAAAGCTTCCCAAACACTACCTTCTTGTAACTCACCGTCGCCCATCAAGCAAAATACTTTTGCAAGATTTTTATCAAGTTTAAGCCCCAAAGCCATTCCGCAAGCGACCGACAAACCTTGCCCCAAAGAACCTGAAGCTACTTCAACCCCAGGACAATGCGGACATGGGTGCCCTTGAAGTCGCGAACCAATAATCCTAAACGTTAGTAATTCGTCTTTTGGAATATAACCAACTTGTGACAAAACAGAATAAAGAATAGCGGAAGCATGACCTTTTGAAAGCACAAATCTGTCACGAACCTCAAAGTCATCACCTTTTCCCCATTCTTTACAAGTTTTCATACACTTGTTGTAAAGCACCGTCAAAATTTCAGTCGACGACAAAGCACCGCCCAAGTGACCGGATTTTGAGTTATAAACCATTTTTATAATATTTTTTCTATTTTCTTTACATAGATTTTTCAAATTTTCGATTTCGTTAGCACTCAACATATTAAACTCCTTTTGGAATAAACTTTTCACGTAATACTTTCAGAACAAACAACGGCAAAGTCGGGAAAATCCTCTTAAACCTTTTCGGTTCTTTAACCGTTCTATAAAGCCATTCTAGCCCTAGTTTTTGATAAATTTCAGGGGCTCTTTCAACAACACCCGACCAAACATCAAAACTTCCGCCAACTCCGACAAACAACGCATCTGGTAGAAGTTTTTTAGCTTTCAAAATAAATTCTTCTTGTTTTGGCGAACCCAAAGCACAAAGAACAAGTCTTGGTTGACGAATTTTCAGCTCATTCAAAATTTCGTCGTCGTCCTTAAAATATCCGTCATGCGCATAAGTCACATACAGACCTTGAATTTCATGTTCAAGATTTTCTTTCGCTTTCTGAACAATTTCAGGTTTTGCACCTACCAAAGCAACCGATTGTTCTGACTTTGCGCACTCCTCAATCATTCGACGAGAAAACTCAATTCCTGCAATTCTTCGAACATTATATCCTAAGATTTTCAGCCCGATTTGAACTCCAATTCCGTCCGGAATTACAAGTTCGGCATTATTTATAATTTCCGCAAACTCAGGATTTTGCTCAGCATTATTAATCATTTCAGGGTTAATTGTCACAACCTGTCCTGAAATCGTTTTAGCATACTCAATTGCTTCTTCAAACGTAAAAGAATCAACATTCAAGCCTTGTAGTTTTACAATATTTCTTTCCATAATGCAATTATAATCTAATAAATAATTTTGGTAAAGTATTTAATATAACTTTGCCTAAGTTTTTGACAATGTGTAAACAGGCGTTGCTCCGTTCAAATCAATATATCTGAACACATTCAAAACAATCCCCGGTGCAAAGAAATAGTTATTATTCACTGGCGTAATCTTCAACAACGACTTATTTGAACTTACTTTCACAACACTTGCCAAATACTGTTTATTAACCGCCGTAAACAAGATATAACCGGTCTTTGACTGAATTTCATCAATCGTAAATCTATTCGCATTAATACTTGCAATTGCCATAAAAAACAACTTTTCAGGTGTCATAATATAGTTACGTGTACAAATATTATAATCTATATTTTGCGGAGTAACCATAGTGCTCAAAGACATTGTATCATTGGCCTTTGCAGAATTTACTCCCAACAAAATCATCAATAATCCGATAAATAAAATTTTTATTGTTCTTTCCATGTTTCACCTACATTTATATCAACAACAAGCGGAACCGACAAAGGCTGATTAAGTTCCATTGCCTCTTTTACAAGCGTTTTAACCTCATCTAATTCCGATTTCAAAACCTCAACCACAAGTTCATCGTGAACCTGCATTATCATTTTTGATTTAAGGTTATGTTCTTTTAATTTTTTTGCAAAATCTATCATTGCAATTTTCATCAAATCCGCAGCCGTACCTTGCATTGGCTGGTTAATAGCAGCACGTTTTGCAAACTCTCTAATCATTGCATTGGAACTTGAAAGTTCTGTTTCCAAATATCTTTTGCGACCGAAAATAGTTTCGACATAACCCTGTTTCTCAACTTCTCGAACAATTCCTTCCATATACGCCTTAACTCTCGGATATGTTGCAAAGTATTTATCAATAAACTCTCCCGCCTCAGCATTTGAAATTCCAACAGCTTTTGCAAGCCCATATTTACTTTGCCCATAAATAATTCCAAAATTAACTGCTTTGGATTTGTAACGCATTTCTTTTGTAACTTTCTCTATCGGAACCTCAAAAACCTTTGACGCCGTCAGTGTATGAACATCAACACCAGTTTTAAAAGCTTCCATAAGGTGTTTATCCTCTGTAATATGCGCCAACAAGCGAAGCTCAATTTGCGAATAATCAGCAGACAAAATCAAAGAATTTTCCCTGTCTTTCGGCACAAATGCATTACGAATTTTATTGCCTTCCTCGGTTCTTGCAGGAATATTCTGCAAATTCGGGTTAGACGACGACAATCTACCTGTTGCCGTAACCGTTTGATTATAAGTTGTATGTATTCGATTGTCTTTGCGTTCTATTAATGCCGGAAGAGCCTCTGTATAAGTAGATTTGAGCTTTGCATACCGTCTGTAATCAAGAATTAATCTTGCTATTTCATGTTCTTGTGCAAGCTCTTCTAAAACAGCAGCACTTGTCGAATACGCAGATTTTCCTCGTTTCTTTTTAGACTTTAACCCCATTTTGTCAAATAATACTTCTCCAACCTGTCGAGGAGAATTTATATTAAATGGAGCCCCAGCAAGCCCATAGATTTTTCCTTCAATTTTTGCAAGCTCTCCGTTCATATACGTCGTCAAATCTTGAAGATATTTTTCGTCTATTGAAACACCGTCATACTCCATATCCGCAAGCACAAAAGTCAAAGGAACTTCTATGTCATAAACTAATTTTTGTTCATTTTCATCTAATTTTCGAGCCCAATATTTTGACAACTCTAATATAACAGCAACTTCCTCTGTCGCAAAATTTGTTGCAATATCAGCGTCAACATCAACAAATTTAACCCGTTTTTTCTTTTCTTTTTCAAACGGTGCAAATGGAGTAATCGCATGCTGCAAATTTTCAATCGCTTGAATTTCCAAATCATGATTACGGTTTGTATCCTGAACATAGCTTGCAAGCACAACATCAAAAATTATACCATCAGCATTTATCCCCAAATTTCGCAAAACATTAAATTCGGTCTTGGCGTCAAAAGTAGTCTTTTTAACATTTTTATCCTCAAAAATCGGTTTCAATTTAGAAATAACGACATCAAGCGACAATTGGTTTTCTATATTAGAGTGCCCCAAAGGAATATAAAAAGCTTTTATCTCCCCTTCATCTTTCACCTCAAGCCGGTCTTTTGCACTCACACCTTCTGAAAACGCAAACGACAAACCGATAAGTTCAGAATTTACAGCATTTTTCACCTCGGCATAAGTCTTAAACGCAATCAATGACTGAGATTTAAGCTGACTTACTAACTCTTCTAAATCTTGCAAATCCACAATCAACTTTTTATCAAAATTAAGGTTAGATTCTTTGTTCAATTCCTCGCTTACTGCCTCAGAGAAAAAGCCCAATTGCATTGAACCATCTGAATTTACCTGCGGAGCTTGAACAGGAGCAGAATGTTCTGTTTTATCAAAAGAATACATAATCGAATTTATATTCTTGATAAATGTATAAAACTGCATTTTCTTTAAAAACTCAGTCACGGCAATAGTATCAGGTAGCTCAACCTTCGTTTTGTCAAAATCAAAATTAATATCCAAATCACGAACAATCGTCGCAAGATATTGGCTCAATTTTGCCTGTTCAATACCGTTACAAATCTTCTCTCTCACGGATTTTTCAGGAATATTTTCGCAATCCGCAAGGCAAGCATCTAGTGTTCCATAACGAGCCAAAAGTTTTTGAGCAGTCTTTTCTCCAATTCCTTTAATTCCGGGGATACAGTCCGAAGTATCACCACGCAAGCCTTTATAGTCAATAACTTGATTTGGATAAACTCCCAATTTTTCATAGATTTTATCCCAATTATATTCAACAAGTTCACCTTTTGTCGGCAAAATAACCTTGACACAGCCGTCTTTGTCTACAAGTTGAAATGCGTCTTGATCACCTGTCAAAATCAAAACCTTATGCCCAAGTTCACACGCTTCACGAGAAATCGTTCCAATTACATCGTCAGCCTCAAAACCCTCTTTGGTATAAATCGGAATATTAAAAGCTCTCAATCCCTCATAGATAAGCCCCATTTGCACTCTCATAGGATCAGGCATTGCAGAACGATTACACTTATAATCCGCAAATTTTTCCGTCCTAAAAGTTCTATGACTGACATCAAAAGCCACAGCAATTGCATCAGCTTTCAAATCCTCATTCTTTAACAAATCAAAAATCGCCTTAAAAAAGCCGTAAACAGCCCAAGTCGGAGTACCATCAGATGTACTCATAGCAGTTCTTTCCAACGCATAATACTGTCTAAATGCCAGCGCATGCCCATCTATTAAAATTAATGTTTTACTATTCCCCATAAATCTATTTTCGCATAAAACTTTATATTTTTCAAATTTGTAAACAATAAAAAAGGTGGCCGAAGCCACCTTTTCTATGCACTGATTTCTTTGCTGTTATCGTCCTTTGTCGGAAGAGGTACAACCTCTGCATTTTTACGGTTCTTAACCATATCTGCCGTAACTACAAATTTCTTGATATCGTTTTTCGTTGGAACATCATACATAACATCAAGCATGATTTCCTCAACAATTGATTTCAATGCTCTCGCACCTGTTTTACGCTTAATTGCTTCTTGTGCAATTAAATCAATTGCCTCAGGTTCAAATTCCAAATCAACACCGTCCATTTCCAACAAGCATTTATATTGTTTTACAACCGCATTTTTAGGTTCTGTCAAAATCATTTTTAATGTTTTTTCATTCAACTGGTCTAAAACTGCATAAACAGGAA
>CAKUZO010000090.1 GCA_934717895.1 uncultured Candidatus Melainabacteria bacterium
CTAAGTATTTGTTGGAACAATTGGAAGCGTTTAAAGCAGGAAAAGCTTTGCCTCACCCGGAAGTAGGAGAATTAACCGCTGAATTTATGGCTAAAAACAAGGGTAAATTGAACGAACTTGTAAAAATTATTACACTAGACGGTGTAGATGCCAAAAGTGTTTTAGCTGCTGCTAAAAAAGCGGCTAGTTTTATCAGATAACTATTAAAAATCAAATATATGGCAAAAGGCATACAGTATTTGTGTGCCTTTTGTTTATATATGTAAACATTTTTATTTCAGACTAGCAAATATATATATTTAGTTATTTTATATATAATATAAGGTAGATTTAAAGAAAGGTTTGTAATAATGGTGAAAATTAATCCGGTAGATATATATACAGAAACAGCAAAAGTTGCGAAAAGACCTCGTGTTAGAATTCAAAGAGGGGTAAAAGTTACTGCGGAAGAAATTGCTAATAATAATGGAAGCCAAAGAGCTGCTAATTATGCAAGAAATTCGATTGATGAAAAAATTTATTCTAATTATTTGCAATTAGCAAATCAGAATGGAAGAACTCGTTTTAATAGTAGTCAAACTCATGAAATTTCGAAAACATTAAACAAATATAAAACAGAACAAGATAAAACTTCGTTACTTAAAGAAATGCTTTCAATCGGTACAGAACAAGGAACCCTGCTTAATGCACGTGAAATCAAGGGGTATTTACATGCAACTTCCGGAATGAATAAAAAGGAACAAAATAACGTTCTTGATTTCTTAAAAATGGCAAAAGAATATGTTGAAGAGAAAAAAACAATGGGTCAAATAAAGAAAGAATTGCCGTATGAAAAATTTAGAGAACAAAATTTAGGACTTGTTAAAAATCAATCGGAACAGTCGCAAGAATATGTTTTGCATACTTTGTATGAACGTACTCTTAATCAAAAATATATTCAGGAAAACAGCCCTTTGTTTATGGTAGCAGATAGAGATCCAAAACAACCTCTTTCAGAAATGATTACAAATGGAAAAAATCTCCCTCTTGTACGAGCAATAGCAAATAGTGATGATGTTGATGCAATGTTTAGTCTAGTGCGTGTTCTGGGTGTGAATGAATCTGTTATGCATTCTGCAAATTCGTTGACTGATATTTTGAAACTTACAGGCAATGGAAATCTTGTTATGGATTTGTCAACAGCTTTTTATCCTGCTGAGATTAAACAAATTGCACAAGCGTTAAAGACGCAAGCAAATAAAGGCGGATTGCTTAAAAGACAAATTGAGTATGTAGGAAATTCCGATTCTACTAAGTATATTACCAAAGGTAAAAAAGGATTTTTATCTACTGCTCGTAATGAAATATTAAATGAACTCGGATTATCTGATAAAGTTAGATTGATTTCAATGAATTCAGAACCAAGTTATAATAAATACAAACATTAAGAGAGAAGTGTTATGGAATTAACTATACAAAATAAGTCAAATCAAAGTTTTACATCATTAAAACCTATTCCAAAGTTGGCTAAGAAAATCGGTGGAAGTGCTTTGCAAGAGGCAACACCGGCTTTGGAAAAATTAGCAAATGATGTGGATCTTGAAATTATTCCGAAAAAAGGATTTTTCAGCAAGATTAAAAGTTTGATTTTCTTTGTAACAAATAAAAATGAAAAAGATGGCAGATTTTTTAGTTTGTCAATCGATCCTAAAAAATACTTGGAAGGCAATAATACAACGCATTACAAGCAAGTTGACAGTTTCACGAAGGAAAATATTCTGGAAGCTGCACAGGCCGCAAAGGATTTGAATACAAAAGGACTTAAAGTTCCTAAAAAATCAGTAACAATCATGCCTGCTGATGCTGTAATATTAGCTAAGTTTATGCAAAAATAGTTGGTATGAAATTTCGATATGCACGAGATGCGTTTGGATATCTTATTCAAAAATATGAAATAAAAGAGGTTTTTATGCCTTATTATTTGTGTGATGTGATGCGTCATGCTGCTGTTACGCATGGTGCAAAACCTGTTTTTTACCATATTGATGATGGTTTTCTGCCTGTGCAAGATTTTCCACATGACGCTTATGTACTTTATCCGAATTATTTTGGAATTTGTGCCAAAAATGTTGAAAAACTCGCAAAGCTTTATCCAAAATTAATAGTTGATAATGCTCATGCTTATTTTGAAAAGCCGAGTGGTTTTGCGTGTTTTAATTCTGCTAAAAAGTTTTTGCCTGTTAAAAAAGGAGCAAATTTGTGGATAAAAGATGTCTGTGAAGAATGTTTATCGTCAGAAAAACCGGATTTTTTAAGGCGTGAAATGTTTTTAAAATATCATAAAAAGTTATCTGATAATGAGTTAAATATTGATGTTTCGGATAGTTGTATTCCGTTTTGCTATCCATATTTGGCGCCAAGCGTTGAAATTGCTGATAAACTTGTTGAAAAATTAACTGCTGATGGAAAAACAATTTATCGTTACTGGAATAATTTGCCAAAATCATATAACGAGTATAAGTTTTATAGTCGCCTTGTGCCAATTCCGCTTGAATGTAGAGATAATGACTAATGTAGTGGCAATTTTCGTCATTCTGAGGTTCTTTAAACCGAAAGTATTGAGAATAACTAAATCGAAACTTTTTGTAAATATTTATTACGAAAGTAGCAAAAAATATTTTTAGCGGGTTATAAATAAAAAATAGTTTTTTTTTTAGTGAGGTGTTAATGATTCCAAGAGTTAGTTTAAATTTAGATAAAAATTATAGTAGTTTTCAAAACAAAACACAAAAAAATAAGGCAACTCAGCCAATGAGCAATCCTGTTGCTCCTGAATATAAAAAGTCTTCGGATGTGGGGCAAACATATTATGTTCCGTTTACGGCTGCTAAGGCAAATATGAAGTCCGGTGTTGGAACTAAAAGTAAGTATAATGAATTGGTTTATAGATTTGATACACCGGCAAGGCAATATTTGAATGATGTTGCAGAAGATGCTCTTGAATCAGGTTATAGTAAGGTAACAACTCTTCATGTCATAAGACGTGGATTGCAAGACTTGGACAAATTTATTGATGCGGTAAATGCTGATGAAATAGACGCAAATGACCCGCTTAAACCTGCTGCTGCAATTACGCTAGAAGAAACGATAAGTCCTTCTATAATAAAAGATGAAGAAATGAGAAGCCAGTTACAGCCAGCAGTTAAAGAGCAAATTAAAAAATTAGATGAGGTTCTAGAAAAATTAAAACCTAAAAGAAAACCGGAAAAATTAAACTCTCAGTTAATGTCAGATGATTTAATTGATTCGTTGATTTTAAATGTAGAAAAAGACGGATCTCCAATTGAAATTGATGATTTGTACAATTCTGCATTGGCAGCTACTGATGCAGGAACTTCAAAATTTGTAAATACAATGGACTATGACTTGGACAAAGCTGTTATGTGGAAGAAAATTCCGTTGGAAAACAGAATGCCATTCAGTGCATACAAAGATAGAGCTGCGAATGTGTTAAAGAATTTAGAATTGGGTAATAATATATTCCTAACTTATGATTCTAAAATAGAAGATCCGCAAAACTTTATTGATACTGTTAAAGCAATACATGATAAAACTTATGGCGATAAATCTGAATTTATCGAGTTAAACGGTGCTACAAGTCAGGATTATTTTGCTCATTTAGTTACGGAATTGGGTAAAGATAAAAATAAAGACTACATTGTAGTTCTTGATCCAAGCGTATTGATGTCTGCTGTTAATGCGAAAGGAACTCATGTTATGGCGATGTATCCTGAAACACAAAAGGCATTGAAAAAACAACCTAAAAACGTAAAATATATGTTTTATGATACAAAGAATGCTTATTATGCCTTGAATTCTCCAGACGCTTTTCAAAATATGTTTAAAACGTTTGACGAAGCTCCTGTTCCAACACTGAGTACAGAGCAAAAAATTCAAGCATTTAAAGAAAATCCGAGTTTAATGAAAGATATAAAAAACTCTTTTACAAAAGGTGCAGTAGATAAGGTGTTGGAAGCATCTATTCAAATGGACGGTGTTTTCCCTGATAAAACAGTCAATTTAATGCAAAAAATTTCAAGATACTATATTGACAAAAAAGAAGTTAATGATAAAGATGTTGCAAAATATTTGTTTGAAGCAAAAAGCATGTTGAAAAAATCAGGCGATGAAGCAGCTTTTGAAGTTATTTTTGATACAAATAAGCGTTTGAAAGATCTTACAGGTAAAGAAGCTACTCGCAAAGAAGCAGCAGCACTTGTAAAACAAATCAAGTCAAATCAAATGGGAACAAAAGGTGTTGTAATCTATTCGCAAGACGGATCTCCAGGAAGCGGACGCCGTTTTACTGCAAAAGCAATCGCAGGTGAGGCAAAAATTCCTTATATGGAAATCAACACAATGGACTTTGGTACAAAAGATGTTGATATCTTAGGCGGTGGAGCTTTGACGCCAGAAGCTTCTATGAAAAAAATGTTCTCAATTGTGCGTTCACAAGCAGAAGGAGCTCCAAACAAGTCTGCTGTATTGTTTATTGAAAACTTTGAATATTTCTCTGTTGGAGAAATGGTTTCTATATATCACCAAAAAGCAATGGCGCAGTTGCTTAGAGAAATGGATAAAGCAAACAAAGACGGATTGAATATCTTGGTTGTCGGCTCTGTTGCAGATCCTCGTTTGATTGGTGAAGCGACAATGAAATCGTTCAAGTTTGTTGATAGTATTGAGGATACATCTCCTGCTTATAACAAAGAGGAACGAGCTGATATCATTGCTCAAACTTTGAAGAAAAACGGTTTTAGACTAAGTGGAACTCCGGAAGAAAAACAAAATACGATTAAATTTGTGTCTGAGATTTCGGAAGGTTTCCCATTTATTCAGATTAAAAACCTTGTAAATAAGGCACAATCAGTTGCGATTGAAAGAGGACATAAGCAGATTGTCAAAGGAGATTTTACTGAGGCATACTTACAATTGACGACAGGACGCCCAAGTACTGGTAGAATAGAACCGCATGAGAAAAATGTGGTTACATCTCACGAATGCGGGCATGCTACAAACCTTGAAGTTATGAATAATATCGCAAAAACTCTTGGAAAACCTTGGCATATTCCGGATAAAGTAAACTTTATTACCCTTGACCCGAGAGGATTCTATGGTGGGGCGGTTTATCATGGTGAAGATATTAATTGCCAATATTCATTTTAAAAATTCTTCTC
>CAKUZO010000091.1 GCA_934717895.1 uncultured Candidatus Melainabacteria bacterium
GTTGCATAACTTTATATTTTGCTATTGCATCTTTACGCATTAAGTTCATTGCTTTCTTGCGTGGAGCTTTATATTTACAATACTGTTCTTTCCCAAATTCCTCTACAAGTTGATTTAAATTTGTTTTTTTATCTTCCATTAAATCAGTAGCTATGTCATCGTTATCAAAATACTTATTCAAAACATTCTTTATTAACTTACTACAAGAGCCTTTACCATCATTCTTGGATTTTGCAGCAACACTTGCAGTTCTCATTCCAGATGATAACTCAACAACATCAGTACTAGGCTGATTTGTTAATTTTAAATTTTTACCTAGAAGTTTTTTAGGCAAATTTAACACAACTTTTGTTTTTTTATTAGGGAGAAAACTAGCTGCTTTTCCGATAAATTTATTTGAAGAACTTTGAATATACGGGTTTACAGCCTGTATTATCGTAAATCTTAAATTCGGAATATTCGGTTGATAAGGTTTAATGAGACATTTGAGTTGTAGAATAATAGCCTCAATTAGGCAGTATGTTTGAATATTAGCGGGATTTTTTAAATTGACTGTAATTACTCAAATTGGTCTTTTGCTACTCTTTTTGTCTCTCAAAATCCAACAAAAATTAAATAAATTGCCTAAAACTTAAGTACTGATAGGGTTATAGCGATTTTAAATAAAGGACAAAATGTCCAATTTAAAAAGTCCAATTTTAAGTCGGAACAAAGTCGGAATCTTTTGAGCTACAGACATAGAAAATCCGTTACCTAAAAATAATGTATTCAAAATAATACCTCCAACACTAAATTCTATTTGTTATTTCTATACCATATAACGGCAAATCAATTAAATTATCCGTTTTTTTATAATCTGCCATTGACGTTCTTATTGCATAATTGGGTTTAAATTTTTCCATATAAACCTTCAAACTTTTAGCTTGTAAGTTCCTTTCCGCCTTTACTTCAACAGGAACAACATCAGATTTTATTTGGATAACAAAGTCAATTTCAGCCCTGCTGGTTTCATTAGACCAATAAAAGACTGGTAAATCTTTAATTGTTTTAAATTGTTGTAAAACATATTGTTCGGCTATAGCTCCTTTAAATTCTTCAAATATACGATTACCGTCAATAATCGTATTTGCTTGTAAATCTGTCATTGCACCTAATAGACCAACATCCAGCACAAATAACTTAAAAGAGTTAAAATCTTCGTAAGCAGTAATTGGTAAATCAGGTTTTGTAATTTTATTTACTCTGTATACTAAGCCACTATTAATTAACCAAGACAAAGCAGCTTCAAAATCTCTTGCACGAGCTCCTTCCTTTGCTGCCCCATATATAAATTTCTTATTTTCCTTACTTAACTGTGCTGGAATAGATTTCCATAATAACCTTATTTTAGCAACTGTATTAGCGGGAATATGTTTTGTAAAATCTTCTTCATAAGCAGAGAGAATTTCTTTTTGTAGATTTCTAACACTTTCAAAATCTTTGTTTTCAATAAAATCTTGTACAATTTCAGGCATTCCCCCAACATAACAGTATTGTTTTAAGAACTTTTCATACTTGTTATTAAATAGTTTTATTGTCTTAAAATCTTTTTTATTTAAAAGTTCAACAAACCTTTCTTCTCCCATTGCTAATAAAAATTCTTCAAAACTTAATGGGAAAAGATTCATAAATGAAACCTTACCAACAGGGAAACCCGTCCCTTCATGACAAGCAACACCTAACAAGCTTCCTGCAACTATAATATCGTATTGAGGAACTTTTTCTCTAAAATACTTAAGTGAAGTTAAGGCTCTTGGACATTCTTGAATTTCATCAAAGATTATCAAAGTATTTTCCGCATTAATTTTTGTCTTTGTTGCAAGACCTATATCCATAATTAAACGTTCAGTATCATAGTCGACATCAAAAATCTCTCTGCTTTTTAAATCTACATCAAAGTTAATATATGCAACTTGCTCATAATACTTTTTCCCAAATTCCTGCATTAACCAAGTTTTACCAACTTGCCTTGCGCCTTGTATAACCAAAGGTTTATGATTTTTTTTGTTTTTCCAATCAATCAGATGTTTTAGTGCGTATCTTTGCATGCTTAAATCCTTCATTATAACACAAATATTCTAACACAAACTGTACATTTTTTACAGCACTTTTGTTGTATAATTACACATTTTTTACACGACTTTTAGATTTTATTTACACATTTTTGACAGAACTTTAAATCATTAATAATGTAATTTTCTAGTCCTAGTTGCTGTTTTGTTATCCCATTTTTTTCATGCTCAATTTAAACTGTTCAATATCTTGTATTGTTATATCTTTTAATTTGTATTTCCTGAAAAATGGAAGTATTTGAGAATTAATAAATTTAACTCTATTTGATTGATATATTAAGCATTTTTACAATGTTTTTGTGTAACTTCAACACATTGCAGTAATTTATGATAAAATAACTTTATAAAATTTAGAGAATATCAATGGGTAGTGATTTGATAGAAAATCAAAATAATTTAATTACTGTTGAAAAATTATTAAATAATAAATATTTTAGGATTCCTATTTATCAGCGTGGTTATGCTTGGGAAGCTGATAATCAATTTCAAGATTTATGGAATGATATAATGCGTTTGAAAAAAACTGGAAAACGATTTCATTATACAGGAATGCTTGCTATGGAAAGAATTACTGATGAGAATGATTTGAGAAACGAACGTTTATCAGGTAAAGAAGCATTTTATATAGTTGATGGGCAACAAAGAATAACTTCAATAATAATAATTTTGAAAGCAATATTAGATTATATACGAATTTTTGATATAGATTATGCAGATAAATACCAAGATTTGTTTTTGTCTAACTATATATATAAATTTGATTATTCAAGCGACAGGCAAGATAATGCAAGTAAATATTTTAAAAAACTTATTTTTGAAGGAGTTTCCACTAACGATACTAATTCAAAATATATGTCAAATATAAAAGCTGCTAGCGATTTTATAAACAAAAAAATAAAATCATATAGTACAGAAGAAGCACGTAATATATTTGAGATTATTTTAAACAAAATAATTTTTAATTTATATATTGTAACTAAGGATTTTGATGTAAGAGTTACATTTGAGACGATGAATAACAGAGGGAAAAAACTTTCAAATCTTGAATTATTAAAAAACAGATTATTATATTTATTAACCTTTTTACCCATTGAGTATGAAAATCAGTCCAATAATTTAAAAGATAAAATAAATGAAGCTTGGGATAAAATTTATACGAATTTATCTTCGCCAAACATTGAACTTGATGATGACGAATATTTAAGAGCTCATTGGATGATTTATAACGGATTAACCAAAAAACGCAGAGATGACTATATTAAACAGATTTTTGAAGTCACATACAATGTAGAAGGAGAGGAAATTTCAAGATTACTTAAAGAGAATCGTTATAAAGATTATTACGAATTTTTGTCAAAATATATAGATGATTTAGCATATTATAGTGAATATTGGAAAGCTGTTAAAATTCCCGAAGAATCAAATTTAAAAATATCTAATGATATAAAGTCATGGATTTGTAAATTATCAAGAATATCACCGAGTATATATGTTCATTCAGCAACTATGGTGTATCTTGCTTGTAAAGAGCTTGCTGATGTCGACAAAATAGAATTTTTCAAAAATTTCGAACAATTTATTTTTGTAAATAAATTACTTGCTCAAGAAGGTAATGATTTGAGTTCATTTGTCACCGATGCAAAAGAACTTAAATCAGCAAAAGACAAAAAACAAGTTTTTAAAAATAATTTAAAAAAATTTAAAACACACGAGATTAGTATTACAACATTGAAAGATGTTGAAGATAGAATTATAAGAAAATTTGCAGATTATATTAAAGACAGAAAAGATGACGGATATTATAAGTGGAATGGATTAAAATATTTTTTAATAGAATATGATGAGGATTTAACTCCAAGTTCATCTCAAATAAGCAAATGGGATTGGAAAAATATTTCAATAGAGCATATTCTTCCCCAAACTATTAAATATGATTATTGGAAAATTGCATTTGATTACTATATTAATAAAAATGATAATCAAGAACAGTTAAATCATATTACAAATTCATTAGGAAATTTGATTTTATTATCTACAGGTACTGAAAATTCTGAATTAAGTAACCATAGTTATCCAATAAAACGTTCTTATGAACAAAATAAATTTTCATATAGTGCAGGTGCTCATATGCTTTCAAAAGATGTTGCAAATAAAAGTGAATACTGGACTCCAAAAGAAATATATTCGAGAAATGAAGCAATCTTTGATTTCATGTTTACACGCTGGTTTAAAGATTTTAGTATAAAAGATTTAACAATAAAAAAGTGGCATGAACTTGTAAAAAAATTTAATCTTATAAATTTTGAATATAATGAAATTTCTGATTTGGAATATAAAAATTTAACGAAAGAATTGGATAAATTGGATTTATCAAATGAAAAAAATAAAATTTCAGAATATAAAATTTATCAACACAAATCAACATATGAAGAAGATAAATTAATGGATTATATGAATCGTGAAGAATTAAATATATGGTATAATCGCAAAAGTATAAGCTGCACAGTTCCAAATTCAATAACATTTGTATTAGACAAAGATGAGAACAGTAATCTTACGTCTATAAGATTCGGAGTTAATATTAATGATAACCGTTTTAAAGGCTCATATGAATATAAAAATAATGAAATATTTTTTTTGGATGAAGGAAAAGGGCAAAATATTAAACAAGCAGAAATAAAAAATTATCCGTTAATAGATCTCTTTTTAAATTCCTTTTATAGATATTTAAAAATAGAATTTAATAAAGATATTCCAAAATGGCTTGAATAATAATTTGAAATGTAAGTTAACTATTTCCGAGCTAAATACCAAACTCGTGACTGTAAAAGAACATATACTTTGATTATTTAGAACGAATGGTTTGACTATTACGGGTAAACGCATTTTTCTAAATATATTAGCAATTATATTAATATTAAACTTCCAATAATATTAAATTTATCAAAGTCTAAATAAACATTATTTTAAAATACTTTTTATTTCTTCTAAAAACGCATTTGCAGGTTTTGTAAATATTGGATAGCGTTTCCAAACCAAAGCATA
>CAKUZO010000092.1 GCA_934717895.1 uncultured Candidatus Melainabacteria bacterium
TCAACTTCGTCACCAACTTTAACGATACCACGTTCAACACGGCCAGTAGCAACTGTACCACGACCAGTGATTGAGAATACGTCTTCAACTGGCATCAAGAATGGTTTGTCCAAATCACGTTCTGGAGTTGGGAAGTAAGTATCGATAGCGTCCATCAATTCCCAAATTTTATCAACCCATTTATCTTGACCACGAGCGATTGAAGGGTTAGCTTGTGCAGCTTCCAAAGCTTTCAACGCAGAACCGTGGATAAATGGAATGTTGTCTCCGTCGAATTCGTATGAAGAAAGAAGTTCTCTAACTTCCATTTCAACCAATTCCAACAATTCAGGATCGTCAACCATATCACATTTGTTCAAGAATACAACCAAGTTAGGAACGCCAACCTGACGAGCCAACAAGATGTGTTCACGAGTCTGAGGCATAGCACCATCAGTTGCAGCAACTACCAAGATAGCTCCGTCCATTTGAGCAGCACCTGTAATCATGTTTTTAACATAGTCAGCGTGGCCCGGGCAGTCAACGTGAGCATAGTGTCTGTTAGCTGTTTCGTATTCAACGTGAGCAGTAGAGATTGTAATACCTCTTGCTTTTTCTTCTGGAGCAGCATCGATTTCATCAAATTTTTTCAATGCAGCTTGTCCTTGTGCAGCCAATACAGCTGTAATAGCTGCTGTCAATGTTGTTTTACCGTGGTCAACGTGTCCAATTGTACCGATGTTAACGTGCGGTTTGGTACGTTCGTACTTTTCTCTTGCCATGAGATTAATCTCCTTTTTCTAGTTTATACTACAATACTAATTTGGTATTTTAAGCCATTTAAATATATAATATTTGCTCAAACTTTTTTGTCAACAAGTCTTGTGGATTTTTGTAAATATACCACTCTCCTATGTAGTGGTGCGGAGTTGCTACGAAATTCATAAATTACGCCTTTTTAGAAAAAAAGAGCCCCAAAATCGAGGCTCTTTTCACATATTTTTTTTTAATTATAGAAACTACTCTTCTGTTTCATCAGCAGCAGCTTCTTCTTGAAGATCTTCTTCGTCTAAAGCTTGTTGATTCATTTCTTCTTCAATTTCTTGTTGAAGTTCATCAACTTCTTCTACTGCCTCTTCTTCAACTTCTTCCGGAGTTTCTTCGTAATTAGAAATATTTTGAGCTTCTGCTCTTTCCATTTGAGAAACGCTCTTAATATCTATCTTCCAACCAGTCAATTTGTGAGCCAGTCTTACGTTTTGACCTTCTCTACCGATTGCAAGGCTCAATTGATCGTCTGGAACTACAACCATAGCATCATGAGCATATTCGTCGTTTGCCAAAATATCAACAGACACAACTCTTGCCGGAGACAAAGCGTTTACAATGTATTCAACCGGATCTTCTGAATATCTTACAATATCAATTTTTTCGTTTTTCAATTCAGAAACAATTGTTTGAATTCTACTACCACGAGGTCCGATACAAGCACCAACCGAATCAACTTCCGGATCATTTGACCAAACAGCAATTTTAGTTCTATAACCAGCTTCTCTTGAAATTGATTTGATTTCAACAATTCCATCTTCAATTTCAGGAACTTCAAGTTCAAACAATTCTCTAACAATTTCAGCATGCGCATGAGAAACGATAACTTGCGGTAATCTTGTGGTTTCTTTAACGTTAAGAACAAAAACTCTAATTCTGTTACCAGGTTTGTAATATTCACCAGGGATTTGTTCTTTTTGAGGCATAATTGCATCGATTTTACCAATATTTACGATAACATTACGGTTTTCAACACGTTGAATAATACCTGTTGTCAAAGTTCCTTTTTTATCCATAAACTCTTGCAAAACCATATTTCTCTCAGCTTCTCTGATTCGTTGCGTAATAACTTGTTTTGCGGATTGAGCAGCAATACGTCCAAATTGTTCAGGAGTAACTTCAATCTTAATTTCGTCACCAACTTCAACATCTTCTGCAATCTCTTTTGCCTCTGCCAAAGTAATTTGTGTATCTTCATCTTCTACGTCGTCAACAACAAGTTTTGTACTGAAAACACCGATTTCGCCAGATTGTTCGTCCAAAATAGCTTCAATATTATCAGCTTCTTTAATATGCATATGTTTTTTGTAAGCTGCAACCATCGCATCACACAAAGACGCAATTAAAACTTCTTTCGAAATTCCTCTTTCTCTTTCAAGCTCTTCACAAGCTTCAAATAATGCTGTTCCAATTTTAATCATGTTTATGTCCTTTCTATAATTAATTGTCTATCTTGTTTATAAAGTTACTAGGGCACTAAGGCACTCGTAACTTAGCAACTTCTTTATTTCACTTAACGTCTTTAATCAATATACAGCTTCGCTGACTGAATATTTTCTTTCGGGATTTGAAGTTCCTTTCCGTCATCAAAACGGAAGAATTTCAATCCGTCTGTTTCATTATAATCAAGGATTTCACCCTTAAAAATCTTTTCTTCTTCGCCTTCCAAAGGTGTTTTTAGTTTTAAACTAATTCGTCTTCCATTAAAAATTACAAATTCCTTTTCAGACTTGAATTTTCTCTCTAACCCCGGAGAGGAAACTTCTAAATAGTACTTAACAGGAATAAGTTCGTCCAAAAAGTCAGACAGGCTTCTTGTCACTTTTTCGCAATCGTCAAGAGTAACCTCTTTTTCTTTTGAGTAAAGATAAATCCGCAAAAACCATCTATGATTTTCCTTAACAAATTCAATTTCGATTGGAACATATCCAAAACGCATCGCAGTGTTTTCAATCAACGGAGTGATTTTTTCCAATACATCATGCCTGTTAATTTCTTGTTTCATTACCTACCCTTTCTGGACTTTCGCCCTCACTCGCACAAATTTTACGAGTATTTATGTAAAAAACGAACGAGGTATCTCGTTCGTTTTTTCTGAGGCAATACTGCCTATGTGGTCATTATAAATTAGAATTAATTAAATGTAAAGTGTTTTGTTAAGATTTTTGTTTTTTAGCTTCATCTAGTTTTTGGTTGTATTCATCTTGACTAACTTCTTTTCCATCAACAATGTACAACTGTTGTCCTGCAACCATAAGAGATTTAAACAATATTCCATTATATGTTTCACCTTCTTGTTCTCTTATAGCTTTTCGTTTTTGAAGTTCTGCTTTTCGTTGATTTAATTTATCTAATTCTCCTTGTTTATCTTTTATTTCTGCATCTTTTTTCTTATCCGCATATGAATAACCATCAGTATCATTTACATTAACAAGACCTTTTAAAGTACTTAATTCACTGGTTAAGACAGCAATTTTACCGTCTTCTTTGGTTAATCCATCTAATTCATTATTTTCTTTTTTAGTTAGTTCTTCTAATCTTTTTTCTTGCTTTGTTATTTCTGAATCAAGTTCTTTTTGATCTTTTTGTAATTGTTCAAGTTCTTTTTGTTTTGCATCAATATCTGATTTATTTTTTGTTGCTGCATCACTTGCATCACTTGCAGCTTGCATCAATTCAGCAGACTTATCTTGATATGTTTTCAAATCATCTTGTGCTTTTTGAAGATCTGCTTTTGCCGTATCCAATTGTTCCGAAACTTGCTGTAATTGTTGTCTTAGCTGAGACACATTTTCCATCGGAGTGCCACCTCTTTGAGAAATAAGTTCTGCATCTTGTATTCGTTTTTCCAAAGAAGCTTTTTGTGTGTTAAGACCTTTAATTCCTCCTCTTAATTTATTAATCTTATTAGATGTTTCTTTAATAGCCTCAGTATTAGCATCAAATGCCTGTTTTGTCTCTACTGCTTTTTGGTCTAAACCGGCTTGATTGTTTTTCAAATTTGATAAATCTGCCTTAGCAGTATCTATACGACCTGGCATAGCTCCTTGATCTTTTTTCGCTTTTGCAATTGCAGCTTGTAAAGTAGTTGTATTATCAGCATTCTTCATTTCGCTTAAAGAAGGAGTTTGAGAAGAATTCGTTGAGCCAGTATTACCTGTTTTAGGAGTTTGATCTGTTTGTTGACTTGATTTAGTTTTAGAAGTATTTTTTGCATTTACGATTTGTTCTGTCAAACTACCTAAAACACCCATAGCCATCATTGCAGCTGCAAATTTGTTTATTGAATTACCTGAATTCTTTGGATAACCACCCCAACCAAAGTTGTTATAAACCTGAGTATGATTGTCATTATATGCGTGGCGAGCAGAACTCAACGATGCACTGTTATATCCTTTTACATCATAGTGACCGCCAGATCCTGTCACGCTACGTTGCGCAAAAATACCAAAATCTTTTGAACTAGAAGTTCGCAATCCTGCAATATTTCCGGTTGCTGTCTTACTTCCAGCGATATTTTTTGCAGCAGTACGAGCTACACTACTCTGTCCGGTAGTTTGGCGGGCTGTGCTTGTTGTTGCACGACTATTAACTTTTGCTAAAAATCCGCTCATAGCTCGTCTCTCTTTTTGTTCTCTTAAATATATAAACAACTATAAAATCTAGCGATTTCAGCATGTCACTAATTCGTTACAATTGTTTACATTAAATTTATATTTCGACCTTATTAATTATTCCCAAAATTTACATTTCTTATTCTTAATAATTATTCATATACATTGCAAAAGAACCAAAAGCATGGGGGTTTTGAGCATAGCAAGCATTTTTATAACTTCCTTAATAAAAATTAAGTAAATTTTTTCAATTTTCTATCGAACGCCATAATCCCCCTCATACTCTACATATCACTGTTTTAGTAAAAATAAATTGTAAAAATCCAACAAAATTAACTCGTACACTGTTTATTTTTAACTTATTTAAGACTATTATAAAATTATCTTGGGAGTGGGGATATGTTCCAAGAATTTGAGGTGATAAAAAAGAACTCTGACACAAAAGTGTCATAGTATGAAAAAGATTATTATTAAACATAATAAGTTAATGTAAATCCTTTTTGTTTCAGAAAATGAAATACCGGACAATCTATCTTGATAGAACGTCCGTTTTTTT
>CAKUZO010000093.1 GCA_934717895.1 uncultured Candidatus Melainabacteria bacterium
CTCGGCAACCATTGAAGTCAAAGGCTGTGGAAAATTAGTTTCATAAATTCCGTTTGTCCAAGTTGCAATTGTTTTTATAGATAATGCGGAAGTTCTTGCAGGTGTAAGTTCTACAATGGAAGAAATTCGTCTGACTCCGTCAATAGTGTTCAGTTGAATAATGTAGTCGTAATTCTTTAATATTGATTGTTTTGCATTTTTATCCGGAAGATTGTCTTGCAAAATACAAGAGTTGACAAGTTTGGCAAATGCCGAATCCGGAGAACTTGTGCATAATGTTGAGATTATTCCATTTCTTTCAGGTATTTGAGGCAATGGAGAGTTTAAATCTGTTAATATGTAGTCCGGTAAAAGTTTTTCGATATTGCTAATTAAACTGTTGGAGTGAAATGAATTTTCGTCTAAAAGGAAATTCATTGTTTGTTCTGATTTAGTATTTATCTGTGGCGTATTTTCAAGCAGGACAAGACGTTTGGTTGACAAAATATCTTTTAATATTGCGTTTAAAAAGGTTGTTTTGCCGGAATTTGTTTCACCTGAAATTACGATATTTTTCTTTGAGTTGATTGCAGAAATTAAAAAGTCAAAAATTTCTTTTGTTGCAAAATTGTTGTTTAAAAGAAAGTTTATATCGCTGTCAATAATTTTTCTAACGGTTATGCAAACTCCGTTAAGAGAAATTTGTGGAGAAATAATGCTAATTAATAAGTTTTCATACTTTAAATTTGTAGTGTTTTTAGAAAAATCAATTTTCTTGCCACTCAAATTTTCGATATTTGTGATAATTAATTTTAATTGATTGTTATTTGGTTTAATTTCAGTATTAAGAACTTTCCCATTAATCTCAATATAAACATTGTTTGTTCCGTTAACAAAAACAGCGGAAACATTTTCTTGCTTAATTAAGTAGTCAATTACCCCAAAGCCGTCAACAGAGTCAAGTAATTGAGAAATAATTTCATTATCTTTTGTATTGTAGTTCAACTCTAAAAAATTTTCAGCGAGTTCATGTTTTTCTTCATCATCATACTCGTTCCAAACAGGAATTGATGATATTTTTTCTAAAAATCTTTCTTTAATTTCTTCAATATTTAATTCATTTTGCAATGTTGTAGAGTTTGTTAAATCAGGTTGATTTTGTTGCTCTTCTGGATTTTCAACGGTGTTTTTCGCAAAAACAAATTTTTTAGTCGAAGCAGTGTGTGGAATGACTTCTTTTTTATTAAATCTGCTACTTAGTTTACTGTTTTCCAAAGTCTTATCCCCTCTGCTCGTTTAATTTTTGCCTGTAAATATTGTCAGAAACCATTAGTGCAAGATTTTTGTAGCTTAAAGCTACGTTTGATTCTGAATTTATTTCTGCAACAGGTACTCCTTTATTTATTGCAGACATCATTGTAAAGTAGTTGTTTGGTATTTTCCAATAAATCTTTTTCCCCAAAGCTTCTTCAACATCTTCTGCTTTAATTTCGTCACTTTCCATAAATCGATTTACAAGCAACTGGATTTTGTTTTTATCTAATTCTAATTTTTCAAAAAATTCTAGGCATCTTTGGCAATTTCTGATAGCCGGAAGGTTGACAATCATCGTCAAAAGTACCAAATCAGAATTTTCTAATGCAGTCATTGATTTTTTATCGAAGCCGGCTGATGTGTCGACGATTACGTAAGAAAATGTTTCTCGCAATATGTTAAATAATTTAGTAATCGAATTCGCTGATATTTCGTCTGTTTCTTTAAAATACGGCGGATCTGCAAGTACGTAAAGACTTGTCCCTTTGTATTTTTCCAGTGTTGATAGTAGAAAATCTTCGTTAATTTTATCTAAATTTTGAAGCATATAAGAAATATTGAATGATGGCTTCAAATCCAAGAATGTTGTTACATCGCCCAGTTGAAAGTTTAAATCAATTAAAGCAACATTTTCCTTTGTTATTTTTGAAAGTTCAAGAGCTAAGTTTGTTGCAACAGATGTTTTTCCTACTCCACCTTTGTTTGAATACACTGTGATTACACGACATTTTGATTTCTTTTGTTTTCCACCGGTAAAGTCATTGTATAACTTTTCAAGAACTTCAAAAAAATCCTTCTTAATAAGTGGCAATGGTAAAAAGTCGGCAGCTCCGACTCTCATAGCTCTTATTACCAAATCAACATTTGGTTTGTCTGAAAGAGCTACTACTTTGCAATTTGAAAATTCCGTTGTGATTTTTGATATAAAATTCAAAGCTTGTTCCGGATATTCGGAAATGTCTACAATTACAAGAGAATTATTCAATTCTTTTACGCCATTATAAGCTTTGGTAAAATCAGATGTATTTGCAAGAAAAGAAAAACCGTCAAATTCGTCAAAATAAAGTTTGATTAATTCTGATGTACTATCGTGTTCTGCAACTATAATTGTAGGAATTGTTTGTTTCATATTTGAATTGTACCATATTTTTTAAAAATGGGCAATGAAGTTGGTTTCCGCCCATTTTTGAATCTTAATTTTTATTTTAATTCGATATCTTTAATGTATCTTGGTCTGCCTTTGACTTCTCTGTAAACTTGTCCGACATATTCTCCGATAAGTCCGAGACAGAACAGTTGAATTCCTCCGAAAACACAGAGTAGGATAATCGTTGTAGCCCAACCGTTTGGTGAGTTATGCCAAAATATTTTTTCAATAACGGTTTCAAACCCAACTAAAAATCCGAATAGTGACATGCAAAAGCCCAAAACTGTTACAAATCTAAGAGGAACGACGCTATATGATGTAATTCCATTGAGAGCAAGTCCCATAAGTGATACAAAATTGAACTTTGATTGACCTGCCATTCTTGGTTTTACGTTGAAATGCACGTAAGATGTTTTAAGTCCGACTTCGTTGAAAAAGCCTCTTAAAAACAAGTATTTTTCAGGATAAAGTTCCATAATATCCAAAGCTTTTTTGCTCACAAGTCTGTAATCCGAGTGGTTTGGTGGAATTTTAGCACCTAAAATATTCATAGTTTTGTAAAATGCAAGTGCTGTAAATTTTTTGAAGAAAGAATCTGTGTTTCTGTCATTTCTTATTCCGGAAACGATATCAGCACCTTTCATATATTCATCAATGAACTCTTCAATTGAATTTTCGTCTTGTTGAAGATCTGCATCAATTGAAACTGTACAATCACAACCAATTTGTCGAACTCCTTCAAGCCCCGCAATAAGAGCTTTTTGATTGCCAAAATTGCGGATAAATTTAAGAGCCTTTACTCTTTTATCTTGTTGGTGAAGAGAAACAATTATGTTCCAAGTCTTGTCTTTCGAACCATCGTCAACAAAGTAAAGATAGCTTTCTTCGCTAATTTTTTCTTTTTCAACTAATTTGTCTAAAAGTGCTAACAAAGTTTCTGCGGTCTTTTTTACGCATAATTCTTCGTTGTAACAAGGTATAATCACTGCTAAAATAGGTTTATTCATAATTCCTCTCTTCGATTTGCCAAAATTGGCTCTTTTATATTATAATATATATATTATTAAAGCAAGGATTTATTAGAAAATGGTTAGTAAAAAATTTATATTAAACGCAGACGATTTTGGAATGTCAAAGGCTTATAATAAAGCTGTACTTGACGGATACCACAACGGATTTTTGACAAGTGCAAGTCTTTGTGCGAACGGAAAAGCTTTTAATGCAGCTGTGAACGAGATTATTCCGGAATGTCCAAACCTCGGAATTGGAGTGCATCTTAACATTATTGAAGGGCGTTCTTTGACGAAAGCTCCGCTTCTTACAAATAAAAGAGGCAAGTTTAATAAAGGTTATGGTGCGATTTTACTAAATTCTAATAATCCAAAATTTTTAGAACAGGTTGAATTTGAGTTCAGAACCCAGATTGAAACCGTTATGAACTACACAAGAGTTGATCATATTGATTCTCATGTACATACGCATGGAATTCCGAATATCTTTAAAATTGTTGCAAAACTGGCGAAAGAATACGGTATTCCATATATTAGAACCCAGCATGAAGAAATGTATTTTGTGCCGAGTTTGAAAAAACATTGTAATTTGAAGTATCCGCCAAATATTTTGAAAATTTTACTTTTAAACTATTTTACAGCTCAAAATAAAAAAGTTGTTGCAGAATATGGTTTAAAGACAAATGATTACTTGATAGGAGTTGGATATACAGGATTGATGGACGATATGGCGATTGAATACGGTCTTAAAGTGTTGGACGAAGATTGTATGGCGGAAGCTCTTATTCACCCTTGCCACTACGCTATTTCTAACAAAAACCAACATTATACAGAATTTATGATTACTCAAAACAAAGAATTGAAAGATAAAATTTCAAGACTTGGTTTTGAATTAACAAACTACAAAAAAGAATATGCAAATCAATAAAATTGTTTCAATATCAATAATAATTGTGTTATTTGCCGGATTTGCCTCGTTTGAAATTTATCGAAAATCTGAAAAAGTCGTTCTTGGCATAAATTCTCCAACCGAATTTGAAATTGATTTGAACGGAAATAATGTTATTGATGATGGAGAAACGGTTTGTGTACCGAATTTGCTTGCGTTTACATCTGACTTATCGGCTAATCAAGATGAAATTGAAAAGAAGTTAAATTTAACCAATGTTGATGCTTTGAAGTTAGGTTATTTGACAGATATTTGGGTTGAAAATACTCTGCTTGATAAAAGTGTTAAGTTGAAATACACAGGTGTCGCAAATCAGAATTGTAAGTTTGCCGATATCTACATTGATGGCGAATCTTTCAGGGGCAAATTTTTAAATTCAGGCTTTGGATTTGATAAAAGTTTTAAAACCAACAAAAATTTTGACAATAATTTATCTAAGGCACGAAAATTAAAACTGATAATTTTAAACCACAAAAGCAACAAGTACCACACTCTTGACTGTAAATACGGTTTGATTGCTCATGATGCAATAATTATTCCGGAGCGTCAAAAACCCGAAGGTGCTAAGC
>CAKUZO010000094.1 GCA_934717895.1 uncultured Candidatus Melainabacteria bacterium
CGATTATTCTCTACAATATTCCGGGACGTACCGGTGTAAACATGCTTCCTGAAACAGTTGCAACTTTGGCTGAAAAATATGAAAATATTGTTGCAATTAAGCAAAGTTGCGGAAATATGGACGCAATTACAGAAATGAAATTGTATTGTCCTGATGATTTTTCAATCTATTCAGGTGATGACAGTTTGACACTTCCTATGATGTCGTTGGGAGCAAGAGGCGTGATTTCAGTAGCTTCCCATATCTTTGGTAAAGAGTTAAAATCCATGATTAGAAATTATAAAACAGGAAACTCTATTGCAGCATTGAATATGCACAAAAGATTATATCCGGCGTTTAAAAAATTGTTTATGGCGCCAAACCCGACTCCTGTTAAAGCTGCACTTGCTCACAACGGAATAATTGAAAACGTTGTCAGACGTCCGCTTGTTGAGCTTTCTCCGGCAGATAAAAAAGAATTATTTGCAGTTCTTGATGCTGTTAAAATTAGCCAAGATGAACTATAAATAAATTTTCATATTTGTAATAAATATAGAAATAAAATAAATAAAGACATATAAGAAAAGGACAAAAAAGATGAAAAACAAAATTTTGATGTTTTGGTTTATCGTAGCGATAGTGATTGTATCGTCAATTCTTATCTTCGTTAAACCGACAAAATTAGGACTTGACTTGGTTGGAGGTTCAAGACTTGTACTTGAAGCAGAAACAACTGATTCAATTGCCAAAATTACTCCTGATGTTATGAACAGATTGCAGTTTGCAATCGAGCAACGTGTAAACAAGCTCGGTGTTGCAGAAACTGTTGTTCAACAGGTTGGTGAAAAAAGATTGTTAATCGAAATTCCAAACGTTACTGATTTGAAAGAAGCAAAAGCTTTTATCGGTGAAACTGCTCAATTGGAATTCAAAAAAGAAGGAAAAGCCCCAGACGGCTCTCCTATTTGGGTTTCAACAGGTTTGACAGGGCAAGACTTGGCGAAATCAACTCTTAGCACTGATGCGTCAGGACAATGGGTTGTTTCTTTGGAATTCAACGCTGCCGGAGCTAAAAAGTTTGCGGATTTGACAAAATCTCTTGTCGGACAGCAAATGGCCATCTTCTTTGATGGAGAGCTTCAATCTGCTCCTCGTGTAAACGAAGCTATTTATGGCGGTAAAGCTCAAATTTCAGGTGGTGACAGCGGATTTGCTTATGATGAAGCTGAAAGAATGGTAAACTTGCTTAACGCAGGTGCTTTGCCTGTTCCTGCTAAAATTGTTGAAGAAAACACAGTTGGCCCAACTCTTGGTGCTGATAGTGTTGCAAAATCTAAAAAAGCCGGTATAATCGGGCTTTCTGCCGTAATGTTATTTATGATTGCGTTCTATCACGTTCCTGGTTTGATCGCTGATATCGCATTGATTATTTATAGCTTAATCTTGTTTGCGTTGTTCAAAACAATCCCTGTAACGTTGACTCTTGCCGGTATTGCCGGTTTTATCTTGTCAATCGGTATGGCGGTAGATGCAAACATTCTTATCTTTGAAAGAACTAAGGAAGAATTGAGAGAAGGCAGAAACTTGTTTACTGCTATCAATTCAGGTTTTGACAGAGCATTCACAAGTATTTTCGATTCAAACATGACAACAATCATCACTTGTACAATCCTTTATTTGCTTGGTACAAGTGTTGTTAAAGGGTTTGCATTGACTCTTGCAATTGGTGTTATCGTATCAATGTTCAGTGCAATTACGGTTACTAAAAACTTTATGCACTTGATATTCGGTACAGGCGAACTTAAACACCCTGCATTGTTCGGTTTGAGAAGTGATGAAATCGGACAAAGTTATGAAGCGTCTGAAACAAAACGTGAAAAAGCACGTTTCGGTATTTTGGACTAATGAATTGAGAAATTAGAAAGGTAAAAACAATGATAAATACAGGTAAAAAACACTTGGTTCATGTTGTAAAATATAGATGGTGGTGGATGCTTCTAACGACAATCCTTTTAGTTCCAGGGATTATCGCAATGATTTATTCATCAGTGACTTACGCAAACCATGCTCCGCTAAAAGTTGGGATTGACTATACAGGTGGTACAATTTTGCAATATGGACTAGAACAAAAACTTAATAATAGCGATGTTACAAAAACAAGAGAAGGGTTAGAAAAAGTCGGGATTGAAAACCCTTACATTCAGATTTTGAATGTAAATAATTCTCAACAAGAAAATACAAAATCAAATATTAACTCAATAATTTCTATCAGAACGAAATTTATCGACAAAGATTCAAACACAACTGAGGTTATTACAGATCAGTTGAAAAGCGAATATCAAAATCCTGAATTGATTTCTGTTAGTTCCGTTGGACCTACAATGGGTAAAGAGTTGTTCAAAAACTCTTTGATTGCCGTAACTTTGGCGTTCTTAGGAATTGTTGCTTACTTGTCATTCAGATTTAGATTTGACTATGCGTTGGCGGCTATTTTGGGTGTATTCCACGACGTAATTTTCGTAGTTGGTGTGTTCTCAATCCTCGGACTTGTTTACAACGTTCAAATCGACGGTTTGTTTATCACAGCGATTTTGACCGTAATCGGCTTTTCTGTTCACGATACAATCGTTGTTTTCGACAGAATTCGTGAAAATTTGAGATACTACTCAAAGAAAATGTCATTTGGGGAAATTGTTGATGCATCTGTAAATCAAACTTTGACAAGAAGTATTAATACATCATTAACAACATTGATTACATTGTTGGCACTATACCTTTGGGGCGGTGTTACAACAAAAGACTTTGTTCTTTGTATGATTTTAGGTATCGCAATCGGAACATATTCAAGCATATTCTTTTGCAGTATGTTGGTTGACTTTTGGAACGATAAAAAAGTTGCTGTCCCATCTGCTCAATAAGCCTTTGCAGAGACATTATAACAATCGAAAAAGACCTCTTTTTATAGAGGTCTTTTTAATTTATTAATTCAGTGAAAGAAAAGTAATATTAGAAAGGATAAGTGATTTTCCACCCATCTTGCATGATTTTGGCTGCACAACAGCTCCCGCTAGTACTGCAATCAGAATTTATTGAAGCTTGAGGGTGTTGATAGCAGCTCGGCAAAATCCCTTTTCCAAATTGCTATTTGTTTTGCGTCGGGGGGGGGATTCTTTCGTTATTATTAATCATTTTTAGCTCCTCTTATTATAATTCCTAAATCTATTATTTATGATGGTTTTGGTTTTGTCAACCCGTGTAAATAGCAAAAAGAAGGTGACAATTTTGGCACCTTCTTTTTGTTAATCTCTAAGCAAACAACTATTTTGCTTGTAATTTATTTACAGCAATAGTTAATCTTGATTTTTTTCTAGCAGCAGTATTTTTGTGCAAAATACCCTTAGAAACTGCTTTGTCGCATAGTTGGTATGCTTTTGACAATGCTGTGTTCAAAGCATCTTTGTCTTCTGCTTTTGCAAGTTCAAGAACTTTTTTTACAGCAGTTTTGATAGATGTTCTAAATGCTTGGTTTCTAAGTCTGTTTCTTTCAGCTACTAATACTCTTTTTTTAGCAGATTTAATATTTGCCATTTTATTTGCCTTTCTTTACTCTTGCGTTCGGCTAATGACACCGAACAATCTTGAGGATTGTGAGTACCCATAATTTAAACGAAAAATAACAAAAATGCAAGCAGTTTGTAAAGTTATTATAATGTTTGAATTTTATTTCCAAGGATAATCGTCGCTGATTTTCCAGCCATCAAATAAAATCAAAGCTCCACAATAAAAACCGGAATAATATCCGTATTTATTTTCTTTACTACAACCATATCCCCCAGCATTTGGTGTATTTTCCGTGATATTATTACCGGTTAATTCTCCTCTTCCCCACCAGTCTGTTTGTCCCCAAAATCTTATAGCATAATTATCTTCTCTACTATGTGCGTAATTTCTTCCATCAAATACGAATACATCTTTTCCAACTCGATTTGGGCCTTTTGTTCCATTTATATCTGCAAAAATCCACATATACCCCGTATCATGAGCTGCATGGAATAATATTATTTGTCCATTAGACAAAATTACTGGCACCAATCGTGAATAATTACTAATCGCCCATCTGCCTGCTAAAGTATAAATTTTATAATTTTCATTTGGCCATTTTTTTTCGCTTACACTTAAATATGGTAAATAATAGGTTTCAACAAATTTATCTATATCAGTTTGTGCCAATGTCCAATCCCACCCTTTCATATCACCATTTTCGGCAATAGACATTTCAACAGCATTTGACAATGTTGTATAGGCTTTTTTTAATTGAACAATAGTTTCTTGTTTTTGGTAGTTTGTGATGAGCGTTGGCAAAGTAATTGCCGCAACAACACCGATTATACCGAGAGTGATTAGAACTTCCGCGAGGGTAAAGGCGGGTTTCTTAGCAGCTAGGCGGCTAGGAAGCCAAGCAGTTAAAATTGCTATTTGTTTGGTGTCGGGGGGGGGGCAAGCCTTTCATTATTATTAAACAATTTATACCTCTTTCTTCATAATTATGTTCTTATTATTTAATATTTCGCAATGTTTGTCAATCTTTTAATTGCAATAAAAAAATAATCCGTTATAAAAAATACTACTGTTGTCGTATTTTTAGGGGGAGTCTGTTAAAAAATGTAACAATTACACACAAGAATTAGTTCTAAAGTATTATTTTTTTTAGACATTTGTGGTATAAATTATATATAAGAAAGAATTATAGTATATAATAATTCGTTTAAATAAGATATGGAGGCACAAATGTCAGTAGGACAATTCGTATTTATGTTACACAGCCAT
>CAKUZO010000095.1 GCA_934717895.1 uncultured Candidatus Melainabacteria bacterium
CGCGCCCTGAAGGACTCGAACCCTCGACATCCGGTTTTGGAGACCGACGTTCTACCAACTGAACTAAGGACGCCCAACAAGTGAAAAGTGAGTTGTGAATAGTGAAAAGACCGTTTCATTCGCTTCGCTCAAAGTAAGACAATGTGCATAGCTTTTATATAGACTTTTCACCTCTCACTTTTCACGTTTCACTTATTTAGTTTCTTTATGAGTTGTATGTTTTTTGCAAGTTGGGCAATATTTGTTCAACTCTAATCTTTCTTTAATGTTTTTTTTGTTTTTTGTAGTTGTGTAGTTTCTTTCTTTGCAATCTTCACATGCAAGAACTACCATTCTGTCATTTTTTCCTTTGATACCCATTGTTTTATTCCTTTTATTTATATTAAATTCTTCTTAAACTTACACCCTTTAAAAAAGAATGTGAATAACTCACATTCTAATCAAATCGGCTTATATAATTATAATAAACCAAACAAAATAAATTGCAAACAAAATGTAAACAAACTATAAGCAAGAAAAAACAGTCGATTAAGTCAACCGACTGATACATATAATAAATATTGGAGTTATTTATAAGAAAATCTTTTAAGTTTATTTTGTAATATAACTGTCTGTCTCTTGTGTTCTGTCAGTAGAATAAGAAGTAGGAACATCATATTGTCCATAAGAATTTACTCTGAATTGTTCCATATAAACTTGGCAATTTTTAACCATTTGCTCTTGTTGAGTAATGTTCTTTTCTAAGTTTGTCAAGACTTTATCTGCACAAAGAGATGCGATTTCTTTAATCTTCATAGAATCTTCTGTTGCTTGTGCTCTGATAGCTTCAGCGTCTTCCATTGCTTTGCGTTTAATCTCTTCGCATTCTTCTTGAACTTGTGTTCTTATTCTTACTCCTTCACGTTCTAATGCTTTTATAAAGTCTGCCTCTGATAATTTTCTATCAGCTTCAGCTTGTGCGTCGCTAATAATTTTTTCAGCTTTTTGTTGAGCTTCAATTTGTAATTCTTCTCTACGCATCAAAAAAGCTTTTGCCTCTCTAACTTCAAGCGGCAAAGACGCATAAATTCTATCAATCAATGCTACAATTTCTTTTGTTTTTACAACCGTAAATATTCTAGGAACAATCGGAAAACCTTCCTCCAAAGAGATTTCTAACATTTTTAATAAATCATATACACCATTCTGTTGTTGCATAACACATATACCTTTCTTACTCTACCAATATTCTACATAAGCGAATATTGTTTGTCAAATAATTTGTTACAGAATAGTTCACATATTTTAGCATTTTTCAATGATTTATAAAAAACGGCAATTTATCTCGTTTTTTTTGTCTTCAAATATTCAAAGACAGGTTCCGGAACAAATTTTGAAACATCTCCATTGTTAAGAAAGATTTCTTTAATCGTGCTTGATGAAATAAAATTATATTTAGGTTTAGTGGTTAAAAACACGGTTTTTATCTCGCTTGCAAGGGCACTATTCGCCTGAGAAAGTTGCATTTCATATTCAAAATCTGAAACGGCACGCAAGCCTCTTATTAAAACTGTTGCACCTTTTTCTTTTGCGTAATTAATTGTCAAACCTTCAAATGCGTCAACTTCTACGTTTGGAAGTTCTTTGACGCTTTCTTTAATCAAATGCACTCTTTCTTCCACAGGCAAAAATCCTGATTTGGCAGAGTTATGAGCGACTGCAATAATAACTTTGTCAAAAATTTCTGTTGCAGTTTTTAAAATATCTAAATGCCCTTTTGTAATCGGGTCAAAGCTTCCCGGATAAATTGCTATTTTCATATTGTTTCCTTTTTTTTATTTGATTATAGCATGAAATGTAAAATCAACAATAATCACTACTTAGCCGCCTCACTTCTTAGTCGCTTAGCTGCTTTTTCGATTTTATGCTATAATCTAGGCATGCTTATATATAGAATTTTATCAACAATATTATTTGTAATATCATTACCGATTTATGCGGCAGTTAGAAAAGTGAAGGGAAAGTCTTTTGGTTGGAAAGAAAAATTCGGAGATTTTGTAAATCCTGAGCTTGGTGACAAAGTTATAATGTTCCACGGTGTGTCTGTGGGAGAAGTTATTGCGCTCGAAAATTTAATTAAAAAGACAAAAGAAACTTTTCCAAACTACAAAATTGTCGTAACAACAGGGACTAAGACAGGGCAAGAAATTGCGCATAAAAAATATGAAAATATCGCTGATTTTGTGACTTATTTCCCTTTTGATATTACTTTTTGTGTTGAAAAATTCTTAAACAAAGTCAGACCAAGCGTGGTTATGATAGCAGAAACAGAATTGTGGCCTACGTTTGCAGCATATTGTCATAAACGAAATATTCCGCTTTATGTAATTAATGGGCGAATTTCTGATGCGACATTTAAATCTTATAGGTTTTTGAAAGGGTTTTTTAAGGAATTATTTAAAAATTACACTGAAATCTTGACTCAGAGCGAAGAAGATAGAGAAAAATTTATTAAAATCGGTGCTCCTGAGGAAAAAACAAGTGTCATGAAAAATTTGAAATTCGACGTAAAACGAGTTGATGCAGATATTGAAATCGGAAAAGGTTCAAACCGTGTGATTATCGCCGGAAGCACTCATAAGGGCGAAGATGAAATCATTCTTTCTGCTTTTTCAAAATTGAAAAAAGAGTTTTCAGATATCAAATTACTGATTGCCCCACGACACTTGACTCGATTGGACGAAGTTAAGTGTTTAACAGAAAAAACAGGCTTGAAATATGGACAACGCTCTAATAATGATACTTTTGAAAATAACGAAATTATAATTCTTGATACAATGGGTGAATTAAGTAAAATGTATCAAATTTGTGATTTAGCTTTTATTGGCGGAAGTTTTAACAAAACAGGCGGGCATAATCCATTAGAAGCAATTGTTTATGATAAACCGGTTGTTTCAGGTCCTTCTATACATAATTTTAGAGATATTTACTGGATTTTGGGACGTTCAAAAGCCGGAAAGGTTGTTAAAACGCCACAAGAATTGACTTGTTATATTGAAAAACTTCTTGCTGACAAAGAATTTTATACACAAGCATGCCAAGATTGTAAAACTGTTTTTGTCTCTCAACAAGGCGCGATGGACGTTGTGATTGAGAAGTTAGGGAAAATATTAGATTAGTCGGTTAGATGCCAAGATGCTAAGATGCAAGGTCTTTTACGCATAGTTATGCTGGTGCATATTGTGAAGTTTATCTATTTGAAATAGACTATGCCTCTTTGCCTCTTGGCATCTTGTAGCTATTTCCCCCTTCATATACCCGATTTTCGCCGCTTCTTCTCCTCCAAATAAACGGTTTTTGTTACAAAATGTTAAGTTTTCTGGTACAATGATTAAAGATTTGTTTTCAATGTGCCGTCATGAAAAACATAAGGGAAACAAAACGAAAGGAAACGGGTCATGGGTATGGCTGCTTCGCAGGCTAGATTTTTAGGTCTAACTGCAAGAAAAACAAATACCGAATATGAAGGTCAGCAGATCAACCAACAACGTACTACGTTGTCAAACCAATCTGCTAACTACTACAACCAGTTGCTTGGTATGACTGTACCGGTTCCTCCGTCAGTTGCTGATTACACAAAAACAACTTACACATTTGAAGATGGTGCTTTGAGCAACTCAATTTCAACAATGGTTGCTCAAAAAGATGGAAAATATTTAATTAGTTACACATCTTCTTGGACAAATGATTTTTCAGTGGTTTCAACTGCTTCTACTATATACACAAGAAAAGGAGAAGAAGGTAACTATGATTACTACGTTGGAGCTAAAAAATTAAGAGAATTAGGCACCCTTTCTGATGATGTATACAGTTACGATGTAACTTATGAAATAACAGATGAAGCAGGGGAAAAACATGATGCTACTGCAAAAACAAAATATGACAAAGAAAAAGACCAATACTATATTTCTGATGATAAAGGAAATAGACAAATAATTACTCCAAAAACAGGAACAACTCCATCAAAATATTATGATGGTGATGACGAATATTTAAAAACTTTATCACTAGAACAAATTGATAAAATGTTGGAAGAAGAAGAAAAATACAAAACTCAATTAACTCACAAATATGGCGTATCAGCTAATGGTTATATGGTTCGCTATGTACAAAATACATCAACAGGCACTTGGTCTCCATATTTTGTAAACAAAGATGTTTTGGTAGCTGAAAATACAAGATTTAGCGACACAGGTTCTTCTCAAAGTGCAATCAAAACTTACACAATCGGCTCTGCAAAAGAAACAGAAGAAATCAAAGGTGTTGAAGCTAGATTAGAACAAGATTCAACAGGTCGTATCATCAGTGTTACATTGAACCCAGATAATCCTGCTACAAAAGTTACTTATGCAGTAACAACAAACACTATAACAGATCAAGCTAAATACGATGATGCAATGAACCAATACGAATATGACAAATATGAATACGATCAATCAATTCAAAACATCAATGCTAAGATTGAAGTTATTCAGTCAGAAGATAAAAACCTTGAATTGCGATTGAAACAACTTGATACAGAACAAAAAGCAATTCAAA
>CAKUZO010000096.1 GCA_934717895.1 uncultured Candidatus Melainabacteria bacterium
CATTCATATAAAAGCCTCCTTTCCTATTTATAAATATACATTGGATATTATACCCATGTACAAATATTTGTAATCATATTTTCGAATGAAATTTACAAACACTTCACTATTGTTGAAAATTATTTGTTATCGTATGAATGTATTCTAAAATTTTGTCAAAATAATTCAAATCAGAATTTCCGTCCAAAACAAAGTCGGCTGCTTCTCGGCATGGAATAACATATTTTTCTCCAACATCAAGAAGACAAATCTTGCAGATCTTGACACAACAAAGAAAAATTAATTGTTGCCATAAACTCTCAAAATTTTATACAAATATATTTTGTTATTTTGCTAGTTTTTAGAATAACCAAAAATCAAATTTTCACAGCTTAGTAGAGTTTCCCAATTGTGTATGTCAAGCATTAATTCATTTTAGTGAGAAAGAATTCCAAACTAAAACAATTGTAAAGCTATTATAAATTATACAATAATGGCAATTAGTTATTGATAAACATACCTAATATGTCATTTTCCAACCATCTTTTATTATTCGTCCCAACGCATAAACCTTCCTAATACTAGTTGCATTTGGATTAAATACTGATCCATTATCAGAATCTTGAACTTTTCCATTTGGTAAAACCTCCATTGCGAATACATCACGTCCAAAAATATTAGGATCTTTAGTACCATTAACATCAACAATAATACGAATTCGGTCGCCAACAACTCGATAACATAATGCAGCACCACTTGCAATTACAGAACTACTACAAGTATCAAATGATGTTGAATCAGTTGCTACTGTAGTACCGCCTACCGTCTTATATGAATTTGGAAAACAACCAGTAATTAATGGACAATCTCTTAACACTACAAAATATTTGTGTATAAATTCTTCTCTAATATTATTTGAAGTTATTCTCGCTTCTGCCAAAGATTGAACGTTTTTATCAGTTTTTAAACGAACTGCAGCCTGAGCAACTTCTGAATAAACCTTTCTCAATTGAGTTACGTAAGAATCCCTTTGCCAACTTTGATTTAATGCCGGAATTGTTAATGCTGATACTACACCAACAATACCCATTGTTATAAGAATTTCCGCTAACGTAAAAGCTTTTTTCATTTTATATGCCCTCCATAATAATTTATCTTCTTAGCAATACATTCATTCCCGCAATAAAATAGTTTTTAACCTCTTCAAAAGATCTTATTCGGCTAAGCATTCTCAAAATATATCTTGGCCTTAAATAAAACCTCTTTATTGCGGATTTGTGTAATTCAAATACTCTGTCTTTTGACAAGTAATGCGTATTTACCGACGGATAAAAATATGCACTTTCAAAAGATGTTTCTTTATCAAATAAATTATGCTCTTTGGCATAATCATAAAATCTCGACCCTGGAAGCGGAGTTGCGGTATAAAAACTTATAAAATCACTATCTAATTCAATTGCGAATTTAATTGTTTCTTCAACTGTTTCTTCTGTTTCCCAAGGCAAACCGATTACAAAGTAGTTGTAAATCCTGATTTTAGCCTGTTTAAAAATTTTAACAGTATTCCTAACATCATCAAGCGTAATCTTTTTACCCATTTTTTCAAGCATTTCTTGTGAACCGCTCTCAACACCGATACTTACAAGGCGACAACCTGATTTATACATCAATTTTGCCATCTCCAAATCCGCTGTGTCGGCTCTTGTGTTTGCAGACCAAGTGATTTTTAAACCACTATCAATTATTGCTTGGCACAAGTTCATCGTCCATTTTTTGTCAAGATTGAAAATATCTGACCAGAACAAGAAATTTCGAATATTATATTTTTCTACACATTCTCTAATTTCTGCAACAATATTTTCTGCACTTCTGCGTCTGACTTTCGCACCCGAAACAGGTGTTGCAAGGCAGAAAAAGCAATGGAACGGGCAACCACGCTCAACCTTAATTGTCGCTTGAACTTTGTTGTTGTCAGGTCGTCTGTAAATATTGTTATCCACAAGATGACGAGCAGGGAACGGAAGTCTGTCCAAATCCTCTATAAACGGACGATTTCCACTAAATTTCACCTCTCCGTTTTCGCAATAATAAATTCCAAGAATTTCTGATTTATCACGTCCTTCAAGGATTTCCTTCAATGTATCTTCTGCTTCGCCAAGAATTCCAAAATCGAGAAAATCATGTTCTTTCAGAATTTTTTCTCCAAGAGTCAAGAACGCCGCACCTTTTGCGATTGTCACAATATGTGGATTAAGCTCTTTTGCTCGTTTTACGGCATCTAAATCGTTTTCAAGTGTCGGAGTTGCAATATTTACGACCAAATAATCAGGTCTGAATTCGCGCAAATCATATTCCAAATCGCCACCCTGACTATAATCTTCGATTTTTGCTTCAAACCCAATCAACTCAGCAACAGATGCCAAATACATCAAGTCAGTCGGTGGCAAAGGCGGAATTACAATCAAATCCTTTGTCGGTTGTTGACACCTGTCCTCTCTATTCATAACAGGCGATGGCGGATATATTAAAAGAATTCGTTTTTTTTCTGTCATTATTGAACCTTTTCCTTAACCATAGAAGCGATTACAGCTGCAATTGCAAGACAAACCGCACCGATTACAAACGCATATTCCCAGTGGTAGTTAATGTAGTCAGATCCCATTGTGAATGAGCATTTTGAAATAATCCATGCAACAAGTGTGCAAACAAATACTTGCGGACCTGCAATAAAGATATTGAAAATTCCCATTACAGAACCTTCCGTACCTTTTTTAATAAATTGAGAAAGCATTGCAAACGGCAACGCACAAATACTTGCCCAGCCAATACCTGACAAGCCCATCAAAGCTGCAACGGCTTTTGTATCTTTTGCAAAAAACATTCCCAAATAAGCCAATATCATTGTAATTATTGAAATAATATGAACTTTTTTGTTTGAAAACTTCGCTGACAAAAAACCGATTGGAATTGCAACGATAAAACAAATCAAGTTAAATATTGCAAAACAAATTGATGAAAAATTAGTTCCTGTCAAAGTTGCTTGTGCATAAAGTTCTTTTGTAGACTCAGAAACAGTTGTCAAATCAGGCACACAATAGATTGTATGAACCGCATACTGTGTAAAGAAAATCATCATACACATTGTCCCAATCCAAGTGAAGAACTGCATTGTACAGATTTTTGAAACTTCCGGAGAAAGTGCAAAAAACTCTTTCAAAGACTGCCAGAAAGAAACATTATTCTGAGCAGCTTCTTGTTTATTTTCGTGCTCTCTTTTGCCCTCTTTTATAGTAATGCAAGTCCAAATCATACCAAGTGTAAACGCCAAAGCAGCCATTACAAATTGAGCAGGAATTGACATTTGATACCCAAAAGCCCATTTCAAAAACGGAGCTGTACCTGCCGCAACAACAGAACCTAAACCGATTGCAAGACTTATATAAGAATTTGCGATTGAATATTGTTCTTCCGGCACTACATCAGGAATTAACGCTCTATAAGGACCTTGTGCAACGTTTACACACGCATCAATTACCCAAATCATAATTGCAGCAATCAATAAACCTGTAACAGCCGGCAAATGCAAACCTGTCAAGCTTGCCAAACCATCAGCAATTCCACCGGAATTAGGAAAAATTAACAATGCCAAAGACGCCAACAAAGCACCACCTAACAAATAAGGACGACGTCTGCCAAGCGGAGAAACAGTCTTGTCACTCAATGCACCAACAAGCGGCTGAACAACCATTCCTGTAAATGGCCCCGCAAGCCAAATTAGCCCGTAAATAAACGGAGAAGCACCAAGCCCTTCCGTAACCGGCCCTGACAAAATAATTCTCATCTGCCAAGCAAACTGTAACCCAAAAAATCCCAACGCAAAGTTCAAAAACTGAGCTGTTGTAAACTTCTTTAAAACATTGTTTTCTTCCATATATTATCTCCCCAAAATCTCTCGTATAACCAAAATACACGCAACAAACCGGAGAGTCAAGAGCTATTTAAGAGTTTACCAAGGTAAACTATCCCAGTATTTTTTAGAGTTATCATCTGGATCAATATTGTTCAACGCATACCAAGAACAACCTATGCCGTTTAGCAGTTGTTTGGATTTTTTAAACTGTTGTTCCAAGACAAAACTATGATATTTGTTTATTACAGATGGCAAAGTAAGTGCCGCAACAACACCGATAATGCCGAGGGTGATAAGAACTTCGGCCAATGTAAATGCGACTTTTGGAAGAGAAACGTGAGAAGTGAAACGTGAAAAGACCGTTTCAGTTGAGTTGTTTTTCTTTCCTTGCAACTGTTTTGAATTATAATCAGCTGGATTCTTTCGCTTTCGCTCAGAATGACGTGAAGTGCAGCTATTATCTATTTCTTGATTGCTTAATAAGAAATTCTTCGGGATAAAATTGTTGTTTCGCTCGGAATAACGACCAATAGCTATTTTTCCCGATACGAACTTATCGCCTTTACGTCTTAGCGTCTTAGCGTCTAAATCAGCCAAATTTAAAGCTACACGAGCTTCGCTGCGATTGCCCCCCCCCCCGAAAG
>CAKUZO010000097.1 GCA_934717895.1 uncultured Candidatus Melainabacteria bacterium
GAGAAAAATCAACCGCTATTGGACTTATTGAAAGAAGTTTCAACTCAAAAAAATGCAACACCTGCTCAAATTTCTCTTGCATGGATGTTACACAAATACCCACATGTTGTACCTATCCCAGGAATGAGAAAAGATGAAAGAGTTATTGAAAATCTAGGTGCTTCAAATATTCAATTAACAGAAGAAGAGTTTATAAAAATTGAAAAAGAATTAGAACAAATAAAAATTTGGGGCAATAGAACAGATAAAGATATTGCTAAGTTAGGAACTGTCAAATCTCAAGAAACTAAAAACTTGAAATAAAAAAACTTATAATGAAATATTATAAAACTTGACAATCAAAAGTTTCTAGTGAAGTTAATCTTGCACTTTCAGATGCAAATGAGTGCACCAATTCCGACCTTTGGCAACAACACTTAACATTCTAACGCAATCAGAGATTGCTAGAATGTTAGTATTTTGCATTCGTCCTTCTAAGGCTCGATTTAATCTCGCCAAGAATGACCTATGTCTTTTCTGAATCAGTTAAAATTTTTCATGTCACAGGAATTTTGAAAAAAATTTTTTCCTAATTTTTCGGCACTCTTTCGGAGCAAAATTTCAAAATGGACTGCCAGAAATAATCAAACCATTCGTTAGTCCGTAAAATGAGTATTTTGGAGTAGTTTGAATTACGAATGGTAGTATTATTTCCGACCCCTCAAACGCCCTATTTAAGCCAAAAACCCTAAATAATTGCACCATCTGTAATAATCAAACCACTCAATAAATTACAGTGACACTTTTTCTCAAAATCCCTGACATATTATAGTATCGAAAGCATTAAAAAAGAGCCTTTCGGCTCTTGATTTTAAATGGTGGAGGTTAGGAGATTGTCTTGTTCGGTGGCGTTTAACGGGTCTACGTGTTTTGCTAATGTACTAATCGTACAACCGCAAAAGCACTCCGCCCTGTCTTGAATTTGCTCCACGCTCATAGAGTTTCGTTATAATTAGAAGTATAGTTTTATAAATTTGTAATCTTAAGTAAAAGGGAAAGTGTTTAGTTTTATTGGGGTTTGTTGCCTCTTCCCATGTCTAAAGAAATGTAGTGTCAGAATTATCCTTTTTATCCTTTTCTTATCCTTAAAACTATCCTTTTTTCCGTTGGCTCTCTGCGTTTTGCCCTCAATCTCGCACGCTGTTTAGGTTTCAAAAAGGATAAAAAAAGGATAATTTTAATTACATTTGAAGAGATTTTATTTAAAAATTTCCCACTTGTCGGAAACCCATTTAAAACGCATAATTCCACGTTTAAAAATATTTAAGGGAAGCAACATTTTTGTCTCAAAAAATGTAATTTTAACTCCAAATGTAATCGTTGAGAAAATTTTTAAAAATCGCTTAAAACTCTTTTAAAATAAGGTTAAAGAGTATTTTTTGTTTAAAATGTTTTCCGGATGAAATGTTAGAAATAACGATTACATTTTTTGAATAAAAATTAATTCAATGTAATTTAAAAATGTAATCATAAATGTAATTATAAAATGAAAAAATGTAATATTTTCTGATTGAATAATTACATTTTTGTTAGACACCTTCTGACACATTTCCCACAAATAGACTTCCAATTTAATAACTTTAGAGCGATAGATGGAAGTATGAAAGATATGCTTAAAAAATTTAATACCACAGAAACGTGGATAGATGTTGAAACTTTAGCAAACCTGAAAGGAATTTCAAAGCGAGCAATCAGGTTAAGTTTTAACAGTAAAAATTCAAATTATGAAACCAAAATTGAAAATGGCAAAGGGGGACATCTATACAAAATAAGATTATCAAGTATTGAAGAAGATTTACAAATAAAATATATTCACGAATATTATGATACCCTTTCAACCACTAACAATATTATTGAATTACATAATTTTGAACCTAAAACAGAAAAAATTATTTCTTTTAAACAAAGAGAACTTGCTCTTGCAAAATATGATTTAGTCAAAATTTGGGAGAATTACAGGTTAGAACAAAAACAAAAAGGTATCTCTAAAAAAGTTGCTGATAGAGAATTTTTAACAACATATAATACCGGTTTATTGTATTCAAAAATATTCAATGTTTTAGGGAATATCAGTATCGGAGCTTTGTATCGTTGGAAGATGTTATTGGGTAAAAATAATGACTGGACAGTATTAGTCGGAAATTATAACTACACATCAAACGGTTGTTATAGAACAAGCCTTAATGAAAATGAGATTAAAATATTTTTAAATATACTTTTATCTCCGAATAAATTTTCAGTCGGAAGGGCAATATCTTTAACACAATATATTTTAAAAGAAAAGAATGCCGAAAATATCCCGACAGAGGTTACATTTAGAAGATATGCCAAATGGTATAAAGCAAATAATTTAGATAAATGGACTCTTGCTCGTGATGGTATGAAAGCATTAAAAGATAAAGTTGAACCATATATTGTAAGAGATGTAAGTCTGCTTGAAGTCGGACAGGTTTTAATTGCTGATGGGCATACCTTAAATTTTCAAGTTATAAATCCGTTTACGGGCAGACCTTCAAGAGCGACTTTAATAGGTTTTCTTGATTGGAAATCAGGTGGACTTGTCGGGTATGACATTATGCTTGAGGAAAATACTCAAAATATTGCAAATGCTTTGAGGAACGCAATTTTAAATATGGATAAAGTTCCTGAATATGTTTACCAAGATAACGGTCGAGCATTTAAATCTAAATTCTTTAATGGCGATTCTAAATTTGAAGAACTAGGTTTTACAGGGGTTTATAAAAAGTTAGGAATAACACCTGTGTATGCAACGCCATATAATGCTCGTGCAAAAGTTATTGAGCGATTCTTTTTAGATTTTCAAGAAAGTTTTGAAAAATTAATGCCAAGTTATATCGGCACAAGCATTGATAATAAACCTGCGTATATGAATAGGAATGAAAAACTCCATAAACAAATTCACTCACAAAACGCAAATTTTATCCCGACTATTGAGCAAGCATTAATCTTAATAAAAGAATGGTTAAAGTTTAAACATTCACAGCCTTGCCCTAATAATAGAAGTAAAACTATTGCACAAATGTTAGCAACTATTCAAAAACAAAACATTGATGAATCACAGCTTGATGATTTGATGATGGATACTGTTGTTAAACACATTGGTAGAAACGGTATAAGATTTTTAAAAGCAGATTATTTTAATGATGCACTTTACGGAATAAGAGGAAAATGCGTTGTTAAATACAATTTAAACGACCTTTCATATATAAAAATATATTCGATGAAGGGCGAATTTTTATGCCGAGCAGACAGAGTAACTGCAACTCATCCACTTGCTCATTTATTGGGTGATGTTAAAGATATTGAGGATTACAAGCAAAAAATCAGAAAACAAAAACAATTACAAAATAAGACAATAAAAGCTGTTAAAGAACATTTTTCACTTGAGGATATTGATTTAATAAAATCAAAACTTATTGATGCAGAAATTTCAAAAGAAGAATTAATAATTGAACAACCTGTAATTGAAAAACAAGAAGTTAAAAAAGAAAAAACAAAACAACCTGAAAACTATGTTCAAAACCGAAAACGACCAATATTTAAAGATAACTACGAACGCTATGAGTGGCATATGAAAAATGGGTGCATCGGTAATGAAGATAGGCAATGGTTGAGTGAGTACATAAGATCGGAGGAATTTAAAATCATTTATGAAAAATAGTCTAATTAAAACAAAAAACGTAAAACGGTTTATATCCTTGATGGATAACCTTCAAAAAGCACCGTCAAATGTGGCAAAAATGGCTCTTGTTTATGGAACATTCGGACTTGGTAAATCACAAACAATAATGTGGTGGGTTACAAATAATGATGCAATTTATATAAGGTGTAATCACAATATTTCGCCAAAATGGTTATTAACCGAAATTGTAAAAGAACTTGATGAAGTTCCTTGCTATACTTCACAGAGATTATTTGAACAGATAGAAGATAAATTAAAACATAATCCGAAAATACTTGTTGTTGATGAGATTGATTATCTGTTTTCAAACAGACACACAATAGAAACTTTAAGGGATATTCACGATAAGTTGAGTATCCCTATTTTATTGGTTGGAATGGAATTAGCTGATAAAAAGCTACAAAAATACGGACATATAAACGATAGGATTTTTACAAAACTCAGGTTTGAAAAATTATCCAAAGATGATTTTAAAGAAATTATTGAAACCTTATCCGAAGTAAACTTTTGCGATAAAGCAATAAAATATATTGCAAACAGAAATCTACAGTTCCGGCAAGTTGTAAAAATAATAGTAAAGTCGGAACAATTAGCACAAACAAATAAATTAAGGGAAATAACAGAAGAAATAATCAAAGGAGTTATTGATGAAGAATAAGGTTCTAAAATTATGCAAACGCTTGAATAAAGTTACAGCATCAGAAATCGCACCGATATTAATGCTTGATGAAAAAGAGGTTTCTGATATTTTAAAT
>CAKUZO010000098.1 GCA_934717895.1 uncultured Candidatus Melainabacteria bacterium
TTCTTATACTATGTAAACTATTTTCACCCGCTTTTTTAGGGGTATGCTTACAGCATAGCACAAAAATCAATGTCTGAACAACTTTTCGTAAAAATTTAGTGTCTAATCCTTAAGAATTAGTTATAAGTAGTTATACAGTACTTTACAAAAGTTCACAAACTGCAACATGTCTAATACTTAATGGCTATTTTGCAACTTTTTCCAAAATTTTAGATAACGCAATTTTTACATGGGCATAATTTAAACCGCCTTGCATATAAGCAGTATATGGAGCTCTTAAAGGTCCATCAGCAGACAATTCGATAGTTGAACCTTCAATAAATGTTCCACCAGCCATAATAATTTGATCTTCATATCCAGGAACATATTCAGGAATTGGGGTTACGTAACCATTTACAGGGGATAATTGCTGAATTGTTTGGCAAAAATGTTCCAAAGGCTCAGCAGAACCGAAAGTAATATTTTGAATAATATCTGTACGTTTTTCAAAGTATTTTGGCGCACTGTCATACCCGATTTCATCAAAGATTTTAGCCGCCAAAACTGCACCTTTAACAGCGTCACAAACAACTGACGGAGCCATAAACAAACCTTGAAAAATCAGTCTGTGCTGATTAAACATTGCACCACCTTCTGAGCCAATTCCGGGGGCTGTAAGTCGGTTTGCAGTTCTATCAACATAAAGTTCTTTTCCGGCAACATAACCGCCGGCCTCAACAATTCCGCCACCCGGATTTTTAATCAAAGAACCTGCTATTAAATCCGCACCAACTTCCAACGGTTCTTTTGTATCAACAAATTCGCCGTAACAGTTGTCCACAAAGCAGATGCAGTTTGGATTTTTTGATTTTACAATTTTACAAATCTTCTCAATTGTTTCCATAGAAAGCGATTTTCTTGTAGAATACCCCTTAGAACGCTGAATTAAGACCATTGTAACTGTTTCATCAATTTTTTCTTTGAGTTTTTCAAAATCGATTTCCATACCATCTTTCAATGGAACTTCATCATATTGAACACCGTTTCCAATCAGTGAAGAGCGCTTTGTTTCTTCATCTCCGGCAGTTCCGATAACCTCTTGCATAGTATCATAAGGCGCACCGGCAACAGAAACAAGTTTATCACCATAGTGAAGATTACCAAAAAGACAACAAGCAAGCGTGTGCGTACCTGATGCAAAATGAATTCTGACAAGAGCTTTTTCAGCCTTAAACACATCTGCAAACACTTTATCCAAAACTTCACGTCCTAAATCATCATGCCCGTAACCAGAAACTGTATAAAAATGTTCCGGAGCAACTTTGTTTTCAATAAAAGCGTTTAAAACTTTTTCTTGGTTAAAATCTCTTATATCTTCAATCTGTTCAAATTCTTTTGTTAAACTTTTTTCGGCTTGTTTTATTAATTCTTTGCTATTCATAATTTATCCCTTGTTAAATAGATTCTTCGCCAGTCATTCTGAGGCTTCTGCCGAAGAATCTCAATATTTTGCTCAGAATGACGAATAATTCAACTATACATTATAATATTGCAAGCAAAAATAATCGTCAAATGGATTAAGTGAGAAGTGAAACGTGAAAAGTGAAAAGTGCGTATATAATGATGTTATGAAAAAAATATTATTAATTTTGGGATTTATTGTTTTATGTTTACCGGTTTTGGCAGATAATTATAACATCTACCGAGGTGGTGCGACACCAAATATTGATGAAAACGAGAGAGTTTTATTCATTTTGGATTTTTCGAACAGTATGTCTGAATATTTAGACGGCAGGCGAAAAGTTGACCTTATGATTGATACAATGCGAAAAATTTTAACAGAAATAAACCCTAACATTTCTGTCGGACTAAGAGTTTACGGGCACAGAACCGGTTTTACACCTTTTGAAGCATGTCGTGCGTCAAGTTTAATTTCACCAATAAGCCCAGAAAACGGATTTAACATACAAAATCGACTTTCAGAAATCAAACCACGAGGCATGACTCCGATTACGTACTCACTTAAACAAGCTGTAAAAAATGACTTTCTTGGATTTACGGGCAAAAAACATATAATTCTCTTGACTGACGGTGGTGAAAATTGTGACGAAAGCCCTTGCAAATATGTCATGGAACTTGTCCAAATCAGAAAAGATGTAACTATTGATGTTATAGCCTTTAATATTGATGACGAGGACGATTTGGCACAACTGGAATGTACTTCAATGGTTACGAGCGGAAAATTCTATAACGCACAGACTGCCGCAGAACTAGCGAGAAGCTTAAACAACAGCATCAGCGGTTTAAAAGAAGTGGAAGCCAAAATTCTTAAAAATTAAGTTAGACAAATTAAAAATTTGTGTATAATATATATAAGAAGATATAGAGCTAATTGGAGGTTTGGAATATGAATAACTTAATTAAACAGTTGACACAAAACACAAACGCTTGCCCCCCCCCCGAAGCAAATTTTTACTAAAAAATAGTGGATTTACACTTGCAGAAGTGCTGATTACTCTCGGAATTATTGGAGTTGTTGCTGCATTAACAATTCCAACATTAATAAAGAATTATCAAAAAAAAGTTGCTACTACTGCTGCCAAAAAGGCGTACTCTACACTAAGTCAGGCATATCTACAAATTCTTAAAGAAAACGAAGACGGTGTATCATCGTGTGCCACTAATGATTCTAGGTGTTTAGGAAAATTATTTTCTACTGTATTAAAATCGACAAATGGCAAATTATGGATTCCTCAATCCGAAATTGCAGAAGGCTGTTGGGAAGATAAAGATTTAGATGATTTGCATGAAACACATTATTGCATATCAACCATTGACGGAATTTCTTACAATTTAGATATGGAATATTCCACAAAAGGAGAAGTAGTACAAACTAAAATATATGTAGACATAAACGGCCTAAAAAAGCCTAACAGATACGGAAAAGATAGATTTGTATTTTTTATATATAATCAAAAAATACTTCCCGCAAAGAATACCCCCATGACAAATGGTTATTCTAATACAAATTATAATTGTCAAAATGGAAATAAAATAAACAGCGACGGAAGTTCGTTTGAGTATAATTACGGCTGTGCTTATAAATATATTTTTGAAAAATAAGCCTACTTACACCCTACATCATCTTTGTCGATTTTGCCGTCGAAATTATTGTCAACTCCATCTGAGCAAGAGCCGATAGAATATTTCCCCTCGGCACGAACATTGTGTTCTAAATATCTATTCGGAATTTTCTTCCATAAATATTCAAAAAAGCCACGATAATACCTTGCAAGACGTTCATCTTCAACAATCAAAACATTTTCATCATTCCTGTTTTCGCCACTTTGAGAAAAATTCATAGAACCTGCAACAATATATTTATCGTCAATTATCATACTTTTGGAATGCATTTTGCCGGCGTAATTTTCAACTTTCACAGGAACTTTTGCAGTTCTGAGCATTTTTACTTTGCTCCTTGAAGAAGATGTATGAGTCGCATCAACAATGATTTTAACATCAACCCCACGATTTTTTGCCACAATCAAGGCTTCCGCAAGTTTGTCATGCGTCAGAACAAACGCCGGCACATAAATATAATTTTTCGCATTATTCACCATTGGAATAACCTTAGTTGTTATAATTTTATCTTTTGGCGAAAACATCGGTGTTACCCTCGTTTTACCCAAAACAACAGTTTTATGAGAAATTTTCATTTTCTTCTGATGGAATTTACCTGCCAACATCTGGCTGAATTCTTCTTCATACATTTTTGCAACTTCAACCGAATTTATAAAAAAGACACAGTTTGAATTAAATCCGGAAAGTCCTGTTTTTGAATAATTCATAGAACCCGTCATGACTTTTGAGTTATCAAAAATCATAAATTTATTATGCATCAAAATCGTTGGCGTATCAGTCGATTTTTCGTCAGCAAGTTTTAAAAAATTACCCAACTCCGGATAATACGAATTTTTGCTTGTGTCATACACCACACGAATTTTAACCCCACGAGATTTTGCTTCGCGCAATGCCTTGTAGATTTTTGGATTGCTATCCCAACCGTAAAGCGCAATATCAATTGATGATTTCGTATTGTTGATATATTTCAAAGTTTCCTGACAAACTAGCGAACGGCAATCGGTATCAGGCTTTAAAGTCGTTGTTAAATCAGGTAAAAACATTCGCAGACTACCATCTGATATCACAAGCGGATAAGTCAATTCTTGGCGAGAATTAAACTTTTTGTGATGAATTTTAGCTTTCTTATCCTGCTGAACATGACAAAACTTGCAAGGCTTAGCAC
>CAKUZO010000099.1 GCA_934717895.1 uncultured Candidatus Melainabacteria bacterium
CCTGTGAAGTATGAGCATGAGAATAGAAAGGGAAATCCATATGGGCCGACAGTATATATTAATGGTAACCTTGTTGTTAGAGGGTATATATCTGGTATAGGGCGAGGAGATGATCGTAAAGAAGAAGAAGCATTTGGTATTTTGGCTAATAAAAATGGAAATCTTAATGGAGATAAAGATACTGTAAAATGGTATGGTCACGAAAGAGTTGCTACCCCTTATTGGAGTTATTATAGTCGTTATTCTGACCGACGTTTGAAGTATGTTGGCAAGGAAAATACGTCTGGACTAGATAAAATCCGCCAATTGAAGGTGTTTAATTATACTTTTAAAAAAGATACCAAAAAAGAACCGCATGTCGGTGTAATCGCTCAGGATTTGCAAAAAATCTTCCCAAATGCAGTGAAAAAAGGAGCAGACGGATTTTTGACAATTCGTATGGAAGATATGTTCTATGCAGTGATTAATGCGATAAAGGAACTTGACGCGAAGTATCAGGCACAAGAAAAACGCATCAATGAGCTTGAAAAACGAATAGAAAAATTGGAAGTGAAGGTGAAGTAGTTTATCCCCCTCACCCGCACTCCTAAGTTCGCTAATCGCTCAGAATGACGTGAATAGTAGCTACGTTAGCAATGTAGGTTGACTACCTGCTCAACACCCAAAAACAAAACAAAAAAATTCATACAGAGAACTGTCAAAAGACAGTTTTCAATTCCTATATCTCCCGCCCTACTCAGACGGGAGTTTTTTTGTATGTGTTGCAAATTTATACGAAAACAGCAATTCCGTCCGTTGTCATTCTGAAAGCTTAGAATATTAATGCGAGTAACGAGCATATAATATTCTTGCTATTCAAAATCTAATACCTAACAAAATAGACTGCGGATTGTAGTCCGGAGTGACAGTTACGCCTAGCTGCCTCGCTTCCTATCTGCTTAGCTGCCTTATTCCCTGGATTCTTTCGGTTCAGTAGAACCTCAGAATGACGAGAATTGCTTCTGTAACGAACTTATCGTCTTATCGTCTTTCCCAAACCTAGCTGCCTCGCTTCCTAGCTGCTTAGCTGCCTTATCCCTTAGTATCTTCTTCTCATAAAAAAGATGCAAGAAAAGCTTCTTGCACCTATTAATGAAAAGGGGTAATATATATTTATAAATTATGGTTTTGCTGTTTTTTTACGTTTAAACAATCTGGTAAACCAGTTACCCTGTTTATTAGGGGTTCCTTTGACAAAGTTTTTTAAAGAAGTCCAACAATTCTTTGCATATTTCTTAAATCCGCCGGCTTTTTTAATACTGTTTCTTAAAACAGGAATGCTGCCAAGAGCTAGCGCTCCGCCAATTACCCAAAGAGCTATTTTAAGTGTTGATTTATCTTGTTTCTCTTTTTGGTTCATTATTTCTATTTTGTCATTGTCAAGCTGGCGTCGCATCTTAGTTCCTCCAAGAAGTGAACGGCCATAACCTCCCGTTCTATAACCATTTGTCATTGGTACACCTACGGTATACGGCATTGGACCCATTGTACTATTTGCTAAGTCCTGATACATTATAGGTGTATTAAAGTCGTCGCCTATCATAACAAATTTCTCCAAAATTTGAACTAACCTTACATATATATAAAGTATTTTTGTGTTGAAAAATTTACTTTTTGTAAAGAAATATTAAACAGGTGTAGTTTCTTCAAATTAGTTAATATTTACGATTTTTCAAATTAATTATGTTAGAATTGTATAGGATAGTTTTAGGGATATTAACAGATGAGAGATAGATTACGCAGGCGAGTACCTGAAAGCGAAATAGAAAAACGTAGTAAAAGATTAGAAGCTGTTTTAGATTGCTTGCAATGGCTTTATATACTTGTTGTTGGGTTGTTGATTATATATTTGTTTTTTATTCAAGTTGTTGATGTTGGAAAATACAGAGCTCGTGCAAGAAGTCAGAGAGTTGGCAGAATTTTCTCTATGCGTGGTGATATTTTTGACAGAAATGGTATTAAGCTTGCCACAGATAAGGTTTATTGTGATGTTTACGCGCACCCTGCCGATTACGACCATACGCCGGAAGAGCTTGCTAAAATGCTTGCGCCTATTTTAAAAATGCCAAAGGATACACTTTTACAAAAACTTAAAAAGCCGGGGCCTGTAATTACCCTAAAAAAAGATATTGATAGAAGTGCTTCAAAACAAATTGCAAAACTGCATTTGCGTGAAATCAGTTTAGGTAAGAAAAACACTCGTGAATATCCGCAAGGAACGCTTGCTGCACATGTTTTGGGGTATTACAACTTTGATGCTGATATTGCAAACGGTATTGAATATACTGCAAAAGATAGGCTTGAACACGTTATTAATACGGTTAAATACCAACGAACTCGTGATGGAAAGATTATTTACGACTTTTCGACCGATCCGGTTGCAACAACTACAAATCCAAAGGGCGAAAACGTAACTTTGACGATTGATGCGGCAATTCAGCACGTTTGCGAAAAAGAAATTAAAAAAATGGTTGACGAGAAGCACGCTGAACGTGGCACTGTAATTGTTATGAATCCTAAAAACGGTGAAATTCTTGCCTATGCGGTTTATCCGACCTTCGATCCGAATAATTACAGAAAAGCGACTCCGCAACAATTAAAAAATTGGACTTTGACAGACGTATTCCCACCAGGGTCTACGTTTAAGACAATTACTGTTGCAAGTGCTATGGATTTGGGCAAAATTAACGAACATTCGACAATTTTGGATACCGGTAAGACTTCTATCGGCAAGTGGGAAATTAAAAACTATGACTATGCGGTTCACCCATATCCGGGGAATATTACGCTTGAATATTTGTTCGAGCATTCAAGTAATATCGGCTCAATTAATGTTGCTAAATTGATGACTCCGTCTGAGTTTTATGGGGTTTTGAAAAAATTTGGTTTTGGCTCAAAAACAGGAATTGATCTCCCTGGGGAGTCTGTCGGACTTTTGCCATACTGGGCTCATTGGGATCAGGGAATTCATGCGACAATGGCTTACGGTTACGGAACATCTGTAACTGCAATTCAAATGATTTCTGCGGTTCAAGCACTTGCAAATAATGGTGTTCGAGTTACTCCGCACGTTATAAAATATTCTCAGGAAGAATTTGATAATAAAATTCACCATACACAAGTTATTCAACCATCTACTGCACAAGCAGTTACAAGACTTCTGGCGGCGAGTGTAAACAATGGTAAATCTGTTATTAAAATGGATAGATATAATGTTGCAGCAAAAACCGGTACTTCAAGAAAGCCGAAAGAAGGCGGTGCCGGCTATACCCCGTACACTTACACATCAACAATCGGTTATTTGCCGGCATCAGATCCGCAAGTTTTGATTTACGTAATGGTTGATAGTGCAAAAGTCGGTGCTATTTGGGGAAACACAGTTGCAGGCCCTGTTTTCCATGAAGTGTCAACACAGATTGCAAGAATTATGAACCTGAAACCTGATAAAATCGCACCGGTTTCAACTAAAAAAGATTAATAATAAATTACATATAAGGAGAAATAAATGAAACTTGATGAACTTATTGAATATTTAGACTACAAAGATTTGATTAACTTCAAAAATATTGATATAACAGGGATTTCGTACAATTCCAAAACGACTAAAAAAGGTGATATTTTTGTTTGTTTAGTTGGCGAACATACAGATGGACACGAATTTGCGCAAGATGCAATTAATTCAGGAGCAGCAGCTTTGCTTGTCGAAAGAAAAGTTGAAGGAACTAAAATTCCGCAAGTTGTTGTTTCTTCAACTCGTCACAAAATTGCTGACATTGCTGACAGATTTTATTCTTGTCCTTCAAAAGGAATTAATTTGATTGGGGTTACAGGGACAAACGGAAAAACAACTGTTACTCACCTTATTCAAAAAATCTTTGAAGAAAATGACCAAAAATGTGCTCTTATCGGAACTTTGGGTTACAAACTTTCATCGAACGGAGAGTACAGAGATGCAAAACATACTACTCCACAGGCTCCTGAGCTTCAAGCAACTTTGAGAATGATTAAAGACGTTGAAAAAATTGATAATGTTGTTATGGAAGTTAGTTCACACGCTCTTGATCAAAACCGTGTTGGCGGTTGCAGATTTAATGGCGCTGTTTTCACTAATTTGACCCAAGACCATTTGGATTATCACATCACAATGGACAATTATTTTAAGG
>CAKUZO010000100.1 GCA_934717895.1 uncultured Candidatus Melainabacteria bacterium
CAATCGCAAGCAACCAAAGAGTTTTGTTGCATAATACATATTTTTTGAAGATTTGAACATAAGACATATCGTCTTCTTCTTTTTGTTCAGCTTCTGATTTTTCTTTAACAGGTTCTTCTCTGTAAACCTCAACATCAGGCAACCCAAGAGATTGCGGTCTGTCACGAAGTCTTTCGAACAACCACAAAGCTGTAATTAAAGCCAAAGTTCCCGGAACCAAGAATGCTGCTCTCCAACCGAAGTGAGCTGCAATGTGACCTGCCAAAATGAAACTCAAAAATGTTCCTGTTTGGTGTGAACAAGACCACAATGACCATTTTGTACCACGTTCAGAGTTTGAGTACCAATAAGTCAAACTTTTTGCAACTGCCGGAAAACCAGCTGATTGGAACCAACCGCTAACGCCCCATAAAAATGCCAAAACCCACAATAGAACCATTGCAGTCATTTTTGGATCAAGCCCTAGCATATTAACAAAGTTTGGAGCAAGTGCGAACAAAATGTTTGCAAGTGCTGTCATCAACAACGCTGTCGGGAAGAATTTTCTAACATCAGACCCGTCAGCCAAAACGCCGTTTACAAATTTCCCGATACCATAAGTCAAGTAAAGTGAACTTCCCAAAAGACCTAATTCAGTAGCTGAATAACCGAATTCGTCCATAATCCCAGGAAGTGCTACGGCGATATTTTTCTTACATAAATAAAAAATTGTGTAACCGATAAAACAAGCGTAAAATATTCTCAATCGCCAATGAGAATACATGCTTTTTACTTTTTCCGGATCCTGAATAGTTTCTTTTACCGGAGGTTCTTTAAAGAATTGTGCTAAATTTCCTAACATAATTTTTTCCTATTTCCTACTATTTTCTATTTTCCTGCTTTTATAACTTGAATATTTCTTGTTTCGTTGATTTCGTGACGAGCTTCTTTGATGATTTCTCTTTTTTCTTCTTCAAGTCTGCAACCGCCAACTAATCTGTCAATAAACCCTGTGTTAAGTTTTACTGCTTTGTCAAAAGCTCCAACCTCTTCCAAAACATCTTTAATCTGGTGCAAATCATAGCCAAAAGACTGTTTTGAATTATAAACAAGAGTTTCACCGGTCTGTGCAATAATCGGCTCACCGCCTTGTTCAAAATACAATTTAAACACAGATTTCAAATCCTGTAACTCTGACTGCAAAGTAGTTACGGTCTGTTGAATTCTCAAAAATCTTTCAAACAAGTATTCCACATTATCCAACTGCTTAACTTCCCAATCATATTTTTGGAAGTACAATTTTTTTAATTTTGGATAAGCAAGTGCAAGCCCCATAGTATCTGCCATTGCTCGGTGGTGGTTTTTAAGTTCAACATGAAATCTTTCTGTTAAAGCGTCCAACCCGTGCGAAAACAGGTCAGGGTATACCTCTTTAAACATTTGTTGAGAGTCAATTCTCGGGTTATTCAACTCTTTACCTGTCGTTCTCAAGCTCGCTTCATTCAAAAATGAATAATCAAAAATACAGTTATGTGCAACAATCGGATAATCGCCGATAAATTCTAAAATCTTCGGCATTGCCTCAGCTTCCGTCGGAGCATCAGCCACCATATCAGGAGTAATCCCATGTATTGCAATACTTGATTTTCTAATATGCTGTTCAGGATTAATTAGAGTTTGAAACTCGTCTTTAATTTTGCCGTTTTCCAGCCTCACTGCGGCGAATTCAACCATTCTTTCTTTTGTATAATCTAATCCCGTTGTCTCTGTATCTAAAACAATTTCTATTACTTTTTTTCTTGCCATTTTCCTATCCCTATCGAGTTCTGATTAGATGATAGCACAAAAATAAATTATGTGGTATGGTAGAGAGTGAAAAGTGAGAAGTGAGAAGTGAAAAGTTCATTTAGCTCGCTTTGCTCGAAAATAACTTTGGTGCGTAAGCACCTGTAACGGTCTTTTCACGTTTCACGTCTCACTTCTCACTTAAAGAAGGAGATCAACCATGTCAAACACAATCGAAATAACAGACTCAAATTTTGAACAAGAAGTACTAAACTCAAATCAGCCGGTAGTTGTTGATTTTTGGGCTTCTTGGTGTGGACCTTGCAGAAAACTTAGCCCTGTTTTAGATGAAGTAGCATCTGAATTTTCAGGCAAAGTAAAATTTGTAAAAATTAACACAGACGAAAATATTAAAACAGCACAAGACTACTCAATCAGCGGACTTCCAAGTCTTTTAGTTTTTAAAAACGGAAAAGCATTGGAAAGACTTGTCGGACTTATGCCTAAGTCAACGATTATTTCAAATATTGAGAAGCATTTGTAGATGGCAAGTGAGGGCGTGAGACGTGAAAAAAAACGTGAGACGTGAAACGTGAAAAGTCCGTTACAGGTGCTAACGCACCAAAGTTATTTTCGAGCAAAGCGAGCTAAATGGTCTTTTCACTTTTCACTTTTCACGTCTCACTCTTCTCTTCCTCACAATATATCCAACGGATCGACGTCAATCGCAAGCCTTATATCCTTTGGCATTGTAATCTTGTTCAAAAAGCTTGAAACAAATCTGTGACCTTTTTCGCCCATTTTGTTCTTTATCAAAATCTGAAAACGATATTGACTGTTCAATCTCTCGATTACGCAAGGTGAAGGGCCAAGCACCTCTAATCTTTCTGGTATCCCAAATTTTTCCACCATCAAACAAAGTCGCATTGCAATTTCTTGCGCAGATTTTTCTGCCCTGAAACCGTTTTGAGAACTCAAAATCAACCTTATTATCTGGCTAAACGGCGGATAGTCAAATTCTTCACGTGCCGCAATTTCGGTTTCATAAAATTCGCCGTAATTTTGTGACTTCGCACTTTCCAAAGCGTAAAAGTCCGGGTTATATGTCTGAAAAAGAACTTTCCCCGCAAACTCGCCTCTTCCGGCACGCCCTGCAACCTGTGTCAAAAGCTGAAAACCTCTTTCTGATGCCCTAAAATCAGGCAAATTGAAACTTGCATCAGCGGAAATTACACCAACTAGCGTAACATTCGGGTTATCCAAACCTTTTGCAATCATCTGAGTTCCAACCAAAATATCTATATCGCCTCGTTGAAATTTTTCTAAAAGCCTTATGTGTTCACCTTTTCTAACCAAAATGTCGCTGTCAATTCGCTCTACATTGTTTTCAGGGAATAGATCTTTTATGTACTGCTCGATTTTTTGAGTCCCTGTTCCGCTGTTTTTAAAAGCGTCCGAGCCACATGCCGGACAAATATCAGGGAAACGTTCAACGTGATTGCAATAGTGGCATTTCAGCATCTGATCTTTTGCGTGCCAAATCATCGGAATAGCACAATTCGGACACTCGATTACGTGTCCGCACGCCTGACATTGCGTATATGTCGAAAATCCACGTCGATTTATCAGCAAAATAACCTGTTTGCCCTGTTCAAGCGTTTCTTTAATCTCAACCTGCATAGGCTTTGAAATCACACTTTTATACGCTGCACGCCCATATTCCTGCATATTAATCACAAGAACAGGCGGAACTTTCGCGTCATTGTAGCGTTTTTTAAGCTCAAACAGATTTCCTGTATTCACAGCCCTGTAATACGTAGAAATATCAGGGGTTGCAGAGCCCAAAAGAAGCGGACAGCCGTGAAATTCTGCCAATTTTCTTGCCACAACTCTTGCATCATAACGAGGCGCCGGAGTCGTTTGTTTATAAGCACTTTCGTGCTCCTCATCAATTATGATTAAGCCGATATTTTTCAAAGGTGCAAAAACCGCCGAACGCGCACCTGCAAGAATTTTTATTTCGTTTTTATAAAGTTTTTGCCAAACATCATAACGCTCGCCGTCAGAAATACTGCTGTGCCAAATCGCAACATCTTCTGTCC
>CAKUZO010000101.1 GCA_934717895.1 uncultured Candidatus Melainabacteria bacterium
ACATCAATCCAAGAAGTTAATAACTCACTAGGTGGCGCAATTACACGTGATTTGAACTACAAAGAAAGCATTAAACGTTACAACCTTGAAAACGAAAAATTTCAACTTGCAAACGAAAAATTCAATATCGGCGCAAAATCAAATTTGGATTTAATGAAAGATAGAGAACGACTTCTTGTAGCAGAAAAAGACGAAATCAACGGCAAAATGAACTATGTAATTTCAACTCTAAATATCTACAAAGCCGTCGGTGGAAAAGATTTTACAAGTGTTAACAACACATTGTAACACTTGTTATAACAATATTTTTGAAATAATTTTATCAAAACTTATTACCGTTACAAAAAATTATATCCAGCATTTCTTTCAAAATTTTATTGTAAGGCGTTTGAATATTGTATTTTTCACCAAGCTTAGTTATTGTGCCGGCAAACATATCTACTTCTGTTTTTCTGCCGGCCTCAACATCTTGAAGCATTGAAGTTTTGCCTTCCGGAATCATTGTGTGCAAATGGGCAATGACTTCATCTATCAAAGTGTCAGTGCCTTTTACACCTTCTGCTTTCGCAATTTGTTGGACTTCTTTGCAAATGTTTTCTACAAACTCCATAGCTTTTTTATTTGACAAAAGCTCACCAAAAGTCATTCTTAAAACCGCTGTTGTCTGATTTGCCGCAACGTTAAGCATATATTTTTGCCATAGCGAATGAATTATATCGTCCGGAATTTCAAAATTTATTCCGACTTTTTCAAAATAATTTTTTACACTTTCAACGTTTTCAGTATCCGCTTCATTTTCAGAGCCATAAACAATCGTATTCACGTCGTCATGCGTAATTTTACGCCCTACTCGAATTGCACTGTGTCCGATGAAATACGAGTAAAGCAACTTTTCTCTGCCATAAGTTTCTGCGATAATTTTTTCGCTCGTAACTCCATTGAGCAAAGACAAAATAATTGTTCCATCGTGTACAAAGTTTTTGATATTTGTTATAACTTCTTGTAATGCGTCAAATTTTGTCGCAACAATAATTAAATCAGCTTTGAAATCCGTCGCATCAGGTAGGATATAATTAAAATTTAGCACTCTATTATTGAACATCGTCGGATCTTTTAAATATCTTTCTAAACGATTTTTATCAACCAAAATTCTCAAATCATTAGGACTGAATTTTTCTATTTTATCGGCATAAATACTTCCAACTGCGCCAATTCCGCAAACCAATACTTTTTTAATTTCTTTCATAAAATAATTTTAGCACATGAAAATTCAAATCGGAAGAATATTTATAATTTTTTCATTTAAAATTTGTTAATAAATCTACATAATGTTTGATTTTATAGCAATTCGGACGGTCAAAAATTCTTTATATATATGTAGTAGTGTAGTAATTAATAGTAGTGTCTATGGGATTTGGAATACCAAATGCGCTAAGTGTGGGCGCAATAAAACCAAATATTCGTGTCGAGCAAAATAGATTAAATCCTAGTTTTGCGTCAGGTTTGCACGCCGATACTTTCCAAAGTACATCGGTAAATCACCTTGCAACAGAGCACTATATTCAAAAAGCCATAAATAATAACCCTAAAATCCGCTCCATTGTAAAGAGTTTTAACCCTGAAATGCAATTAAATTTGCAAGAACTGCAAGATTTAATGCAAAACCACGCCCAAGATACTAAAAATATAATTGGCGGAATTGCGGACAATTTGCCGTTTTCTCTCCGAAATAGAGTAGACATAAGAGAACTTGAAGATGCTGCATATTTACACGATGTCGGTAAGGTTCTTATCCCGTCAGAGGTTTTGAACAAGCCTGCAAAATTGAATGAGCAGGAAACAAAAATTATGCATACACATTCGGAACTAAGTTATGAAATATTAAAAAACTCAAATTTAAGTGAAAAGACATTAAATTTAATCAAAAATCACCACCAAAATGCTAAAAAGACAGGGTATCCTTGGGTTGGAAAAGATTTTAATGTGGATTTGAATTTGCAAATTTTATCAACAGCGGACAAATATTCAGCTTTAACAGAAAAACGAATTTATAAAGAGCCTATGAGCCCAAAACAGGCGTTGACAATAATTTATCAAGATGTGAAAGAAGAAAAACTTCACCCGTTTGTATTCAAAGCATTAGTAAATTATGTAAATAAAATTAGTCCTGCAATTGAAAAATTAGAAGCTTAATTTTCTTTTTATTTTTGAATTTGTTTGTGATAACATGAATTCGATAGAATAAAAGGAATATGAAACATGAGTTTAACAGTATATTTAGGGATTGACGTCGGTTCAGTTACGACAAAATTAGCCCTTGTTGATGAAAAAGGGAAATACGTTGACAGTTATATGCTTAGAACTGCGGGAAAACCTGTGGTTGCGGTACAAAAAGGATTAAACGAACTTTATGCAAAAAGAATTACAGATTACGACGTAATGGGCGTCGGCACAACAGGTTCCGGCAGAAACCTTGCAGGAGCTCTTGTTGGTGCAGATATTATTAAAAACGAAATTACGGCTCACGCAGTAGCTGCAAGTATTAATGTTCCAGGGGTTCAAACTATTTTGGAAATCGGAGGACAGGATAGTAAAATTATCATTCTTCGTGACGGTATTGTAACAGATTTTGCGATGAATACCGTATGTGCAGCCGGCACAGGAAGCTTTTTGGATCACCAAGCACAACGTTTGAATGTTCCGATTGAAGAATTTGGTGATACAGCCTTGAAATCAGAAAATCCTGCTCGTATTGCAGGACGATGTGGCGTTTTTGCTGAAAGTGACTTAATTCACAAACAACAATTAGGATATCCTGTTGAAGATTTGTTATATGGACTTTGTCAGGCACTTGTTAGAAACTATTTAGCAAACCTCGCTTTGGGCAAAGAGTTACTTCCGGTATTCTCATTCCAAGGTGGTGTTGCTACAAATTCCGGCATGGTAAAAGCTTTTGAAGAAGCTTTGGGACACAAAGTAATTGTTCCTGATCATCACCAAACAATGGGAGCAATCGGTGCTGCACTTTTGGCGATGGAAAACCATCAATACACAGATGCTAAAACGACTTTCAAAGGCTGGGAAGTTGGTGAAATGAACTTCCACTCAATCACTTGTGATTGTACAGGTTGTTCTAACAACTGTGAAGTTATCACAATCGTTGAAGGCGGCGAAGATATTCACCACGTTGAAAAAATTAAGGATATTAAAGGTAATATCATTGCTCGTTGGGGCGGCACTTGCGGAAGATGGGATATTTCGTAAGGTAAGCATAATAGAAAATATTAACAAATATGAACACAGGTCAATTTGGCTTGTGTTCTTTGTTTTGATAGTTTATAAATTCTTTTGAGGCAATTCTTGCAATTAAAAATACTTTATAAATAAGTAAGCACGATTGATAAAAGGGATTTTTATGGGATTTTTAAATATTTCTTCTTTAAACGCCTCTGCAAGCGGAAATTATACTAATAATGGTAACGGCGAAACATCTAAAACAAAGGAAAAGATTAAAATATTTCCTCAATATAGTTCTTATAGTCAAGGTGAAAAATTTCAACAATTTACACTTGATGTAGATGCTGCTCAGAAAAAAATATTAGATGATATTCAAAATGGAACAATTACATCAAATGAGCAACGTGCACAAAGACATTCTGAAATGTCAAATATGTCATTTGATGTTACTGGTGATGAATATAGAACCTTAGCCGGAAAACAAAACAGAACTCCGGAAGAAACTCAAAAAGCAATGCAATTATACAAAGATGGATTTTTAAAATTTGGAACTTCTTATACCGCATATTTGGATAAAAAATATGGTAATG
>CAKUZO010000102.1 GCA_934717895.1 uncultured Candidatus Melainabacteria bacterium
CTCTTATTGCGAATTTGTTACCTAACTATTTAATTGAACCTAAAACTTGTGCTATTTTTCAAGGAGTTGTTTGGGCTCTTTTCGGGGCAATAATATTGACAGGTTATTTATGTTATGCCAAAAGGTTTAGAATACTTGATGCATACAATTTCAAAACGATATCTGAATCTTGCGTTGATATTCTTGTAGCTGTTTTGTTTATGTTGCCGCAAGTTGCAATTGCAAATGCTCTTTTGTTAGTTCCTGTTACATACATAATTTGGATTTTCTTAGGAATTCCACATCCTGTTGCGACGTATTATTGGTGTATGGTTGGAATATTTAATTTGGCAATGTGTGGACATTATTTGGCGCAAGTTGACTTTGAAAATATTAAAACAGAAGAAAAAGAAGAACAAATAAACATATTAAGTAATACGCAAGAAGACTAATGGTGTTTGTATTGTTTCTTAATTACAATAATGTAAAAAAGAGTTCAGGTAGATAATTAATTTACTTGAATTCTTTTTCTTTATTTTTGTTTTCCATTAAGCATTTCGCGTAATTTTTTAAGTTTGTCACGAATTTCTGCCGCACGTTCAAAATCAAGTGTTTTGGCTGATTTATGCATTTCTTTTTCCAGTTTGTCGATAAGTTTAGGTAAGTCTTTCTTTTCTATGCCCATATCAACCATTTCTTCTGCAACAATGTCTTCAAAATCTCTGTAACTTGCAACAAGTGAAAGCAAGTTGTTTTCAATCGGTTTTTTGATTGTTTGTGGAATAATTCCATATTTTTTATTGTATTCAATTTGAATTTTTCGGCGTCGTTCAGTTTCAGAAATAGCTTTTTCCATAGAGTCTGTAATTTTATCGGCATACATAATAACTTCTCCGCAAGCATTTCTTGCTGCACGTCCTATTGTTTGGATTAAACTTGTTTCAGAACGCAAAAATCCTTCTTTATCGGCGTCCATAATTGCTACCAGTGAAACTTCCGGAATATCCAAGCCTTCCCTAAGTAGGTTTACACCGATTAGTACATCAAATTCGCCTAAGCGCAAATCTCGAAGAATTTCAACACGTTCAAGTGACTGAATTTCGCTGTGCAAGTAACGAACCTTAATCCCTTCTTGTACAAAAAAGTCGGTCAAATCTTCTGCCATGCGTTTTGTTAGTGTTGTAATTAGGACTCTTTCGTTTTTGTCTGTACGTTTCTGAATTTCTGCTTTCAGGTCATTGATCTGTGTATCAATTGGTCTTACAGAAATCTTTGGATCAACAAGCCCTGTCGGTCTGATGATTTGTTCGACCAGTTGTTCTGATGTTTGTTTTTCAAAATCACCGGGGGTTGCTGAAATATATATTTTTTGATGAACTTTATTGAAAAATTCTTCGTTTTTTAATGGTCGGTTATCTTTGGCACAAGGAAGTCTGAAACCGTATTCTATAAGAGTATTTTTTCTCGATGCGTCGCCATGATACATTCCTTTTAGCTGAGGAAGGGTAACGTGGGATTCATCAACAACGGTCAAAAAATCGCCTTGAAAATAGTCTAAAAGTGTTGCAGGAGCAGATCCTGTCGGACGTCGTTCAATTATTCTTGAATAGTTCTCAATTCCGGAGCAATAGCCCATTTCCTTAATCATTTCAATATCGTATTTTACTCGTTGTTCAAGCCGTTGAGCCTCAACAAGTTTGTTTGCGTTTTTTAGTTCTACAAGTCTGTGTTGAAGCTCTTCTTTAATCAAATGAATTGTTTCATCAACATTTTCATCGTATGAGAGGTAATGTACTGCGGGATAAATTACTACTTTGTCGGGAGTTTCAAGAATTTCTCCTGTTACATTGTCAATTTTAACGATTCTTTCAATCTCGTCGCCAAAGAAGTAAATTCTCGTGATAATTTTTTCGTAAGCCGGCATGATTTCAACAATATCCCCTCGAACTCGGAAAGTTGAACGTTCAAGAACAAGGTCGTTACGAGTGTATTGAATTGTTACGAGGTGTTTAAGTAAAGCGTCACGCTCGATTTCATCTCCAACATTGAGTTCTACTGAGCCTTTAAAATAGTTCTCCGGCAATCCTAAACCATAAATACAGCTGACAGATGCAATGATTATTACGTCATTTCTTTCATATAAGCATCTTGTCGCGTTGTGACGTAAACGGTCGATTTCTTCGTTGATAGATGCTGTTTTTTCAATAAATGTGTCAGTTCTTGGAATATATGCTTCCGGTTGATAATAGTCATAATAACTGATAAAATATTCAACAGCATTTTCAGGAAAAAGTTCTTTAAATTCGTTATAAAGTTGTGCTGCCAAAGTCTTGTTGTGTGCAATGATTAAGGTTGGTTTTTGAACTCTTTCAATTACATTGGCAATAGTAAATGTTTTACCGGAACCTGTAATCCCGAGTAGTGTTTGGGCGTCATCACCATTATTTAACCCCTCAACAAGTTGATCTATTGCTTTTGGTTGATCGCCTGCCGGTTTATGTTTAGAATGTATTTTAAATAGCCTTTTCATAATAAAATTATACATTAAGCAAAAATACTAGCAAAAATTTTTTTTACGTGGTTATATATAAACGTACATTAACCTTGGTTAAAAAAGTGATTAATCCGATAAATTTTGGCGCAAATAATACCTCGAATAAGCCTAAAAAGCACAAATATCAAGATCCTTTAAATAAGAGGGTGCCTGTTTTAATGTCGTATTCAAACGAAGTTGGTACGGCAATCTCTGAAATTGCACCGAAGCTTGGTATGGCTCTTTGGGCTCCGACGTTTATGTATCTAGGTGCTGATATATACGACAAATACAAAAATGATAAAGACAATTATAATCCGAGTGCAAGAAGAGCCTTAAAGCGAGCAATATTTCAAGGGTTGACATCGCTGGTTGCTTTGCCGGCTGTGATTTTCGCTGCTCAAAGTGCAATTTCTCCACTTGCACAATTTGACAAGTGGGGGATTAGTGGAAATACGAAAGATGCTATATATAAACACACAAAGAGTGTTATAGATCAAGCTCATGGAGATTCTCTTGCAAGTTATGAAAATTTCCGTGAAGTTGTTTTGTCAACCCTCGAAAATAAAATGAAGGCACGTAATAATGAAAAAAGAACTATAAATCCTTTAAAAAAATTGTATAATTTACTTTTTACTGAAAGATATGCTGTTATATCAACAGACAAAGCAAAAATTTTAGCGTTTGCGGAGGATAATGCGAGAAAAACTTATGACTTGCTAATTGGTTTGAAGCATAATGATAAAAAGAAAGTTCCGCATCGAATATACCAAAAATATCAAAAAATATTACCAATAATGTGTGAAATGTACAAAGATGGCGATTTTGCTTATCAAGCGACTCGTAATGCTCTTAAAGAATATCAAAAATCTCAAATTTTTAAAAACAAGTTATTGAAAACTTTTGGAGGTATTACTGCATTGGTTTTGTTGGCAAATCCGATAAATGCATTTGTTGAAAAACAGATTATGAAAAAGTTTATCAGCCCAGGAATAGACCAGATTTCAAGAGAAGTAGTTAGTGAGTCTAAAATAAAAAACATTTTTAATCTTCCATATTGTAGTAGTGATAATGATGGAAACAAAGTATGGCCCGTTTTATTC
>CAKUZO010000103.1 GCA_934717895.1 uncultured Candidatus Melainabacteria bacterium
TTTTACTCATTCATTTTCTCCAATTTTAATCTATTATTTATCTTATCTCTAAGCTGCATTTGAATTTTTAGGGCTTCCATATCATTATCATTTGCGCTTTTATATAAATTTCTGATTTTTTCTTTTTCTTTCTCATTCCTGCAATCGTCGATTTTGCCGATATTTTCTTGAATAACTTTTACAAAGTCGTTTTCATCAAGGTTTTGGAATGCTTCTGATGTGCTGATTAAATCAGTGATAAGCTTTTGGGTTTCAGGATCATTCACATAAGTTGTGTAGAGCCTATCTATCAATTCTTTCACATTATTTACGGTACATGCTAATTTGTCAATTGTAGATTTTACATTTATTAACGTTTCTGCCGTAAACGGGGTATCGCCTATAATTCGGTTTATTTCGTCTAATGTGAAATGACTGTCGGTTACAAAAAAAACACTCAATAAATTTTTTTGCGCTTTTTCGATAATTGATGTATTTTTCTTTACAATTCGCTCAACGTCCCTATTTTGAATAGTATTCGTCCTGCCAACTGTTCGAAGTTCACTCAACAAGGCTTTTTCGTCCACTTGAATGGCGTCAGCAACCATCTTGACGTACTCTGCCTGAATAATTTTGTTCTGAATTTCGTTCAAAATCGGAATAATTTCCTTAACTAAATTATTTTTTTCAATTGGAGTTTTCGGTTTTTCTTTCAACAAATTGTTCAACTGAAAATCCAACAATAACGGAGCATGCTCCATATATTCTCTGTAACTTTCAGCCCCGACAGAACGAATAAATTCATCAGGATCTTTTCCCTCAGGCGGGCAAATTACACGGATTTCACACGCATATTTGTCGTTAGCGGAAGAAATATAACTTTCATCAAATTGTTTAATATTTCCCAAACCTGAAAAAGCTTCTTTTATAAGCTCCGCATTACGTTTCGTCGCCTTTTGACCTGCCAAATCAGTATCAAAAGACAAATAAATTCTTCTTGAAGGCGTATAGCGAGATAGCAACTTAACGTGATCCGGCGTCAAAGAAGTTCCGCAAGATGCAACCGCATTCTTAATTCCATGTGCCTGAGCAGAAATTACGTCAAAATAGCCTTCCATCAATACTACGCTATCTTCCGCTTTAATCGAGTCTTTTGCGGTATAAAGTCCGTATAGAAGCTTACTTTTGTTGTAAATTAAAGAATCTGAGGAGTTCAAATACTTAGGCATTTGCCCTTCTTCAACAGCTCTTGCCCCAAACGCTACAACATCACCAAACTCGTCTTGGATAGGGATAATTACACGATTTCTGAATCTGTCAATATATTCGCCTTCTTTGGTTTTAATAATCAAACCGGCTTTTTCCATAATATCTTCCGAGAAATCATGTCTGAATTTTTTGTAAAATGTCGCATAAGCCTTAGGTGCAATCCCAAGTTTATACTTTTCAATAATTTCTTTTGTAATTCCACGATTTGTCAAGTAGTCCATTACTTTAAGAGTTTCAGGCTCTTTATCCATTAATAATCTTAAATTATAAAACTCAGCAGCCTTAGCACAAGCCCTAACCATCTCCTCGCGGCTTTCACGAGGAACAGAATTTGCTCTATGCAAACTCTTTGGCATTTCAAGACCGAATTTGTCTGCAAGTTCCTTGATTACGTCCATAAACTCTTTGTTTTGAGTTTTCATAATAAACGTAATAGCGTCACCACCGGCACCACAGCCAAAACATTTATAAATTCCCATAGCAGGGTTGACAGAAAATGAAGGTGTTTTTTCCTTATGGAAAGGGCACAATCCCCAGTAATGTCCACCGTTTTTCTTCAAAATTACCTGTTGAGAAACAACGTCTACTATATCCAGCCTGTCTTTTATTTGTGTAATTAATTCGTCAATTGAATTTGCCATATCACCATTTTACCATCAATAAAATTATTTACCAAGATTTTTGTATGTAATCCGCTTAATGCTGTACAAATATCCGAAAAATAGTACAGATGATGCACTTACCCACGCAATCGGACCTGCATAAAATATTCCGATGTAACCGAATTTTATAGCCAAATAAATTGCTGCAAATGCACGCATAACAAGTTCAGCAGCACATGCAAGAGTCGGAAATATAGTTTCTCCCATACCTTGAAGTGCATTTCTATAAATAAAAATTTGCCCCAAAAAGAAGTAAAAAACAGTGCTTATCAAAAGGTATTTATGTGCAATGTCAATAATATCGCCGGTTGCCGTCCCGATAAATTCGCCAATAATATTCGTTCCCCACAACCGCATTACAAAAGCCATCAAAACGCTCAAAATAATATTGATTGTTGAAGTTTTTATTACCCCAAGACGAATTCGCGAAAACTTCTTCGCCCCATAGTTTTGCGCAACATAAGCCGCAAGCGCAACCCCAAATGACATCATAGGCAATGTCGCAATCTGCTCAATCCTTAACGCAGCCGTCAACGCAGCAATTACGTTTGCTCCGAAAGTATTGCAAACACTCTGAATTATTAAAATTCCAATCCCGATAATTGAGAATTGAATTCCCATCGGAATTCCGACACGCAAATGCTCAAACGCGGATTGCTTAAATTCTTCATAAGAAAATTCAAAATCCGATTTATTCAAATGCAAAATCGGCAACTTATATTTTATATAAATTAAGCACAACAAAAACGAAATTCCCTGAGAAAGAATAACCGCAATTGCAGATCCCGGAACACCCATATTGAAAACTTTTATAAAAACAAGTGCAAGAATAATATTTATAATAGAAGCGATTATCAAAAAATAAAGTGGCGTCTTGCTATCCCCGAGAGCCCTAATAATTCCTGCAAGCATGTTGTATAAGGTCGTAGCAATCAAACCTACCGTAATAATTTCAACGTACCAAAAAGCATTATGATAAATATTTTGCGGTACATTCATTAAATGTAAGATAGGATTCATCAAAAAGCAGCATACAAGCGAAAAAGCAAGTGTAACAACTGTGCTCAAAATAGTTGACACAATTACAGAATTCTTTACGCCGGCAATGTCTTTTGCCCCGTATCTTTGGCCTGTTACAACCGCAAACCCACTTGTTAGGCCTACAATTACAAAAACAATTAAGAAAAATAAAGGCGCCACCGCACCGACAGCTGCAAAAGCATCAACCCCAAGGGTTCTGCCGACAATCACAAGATCTGCAATATTGTAAAGCTGTTGAAAAATGTTCCCAATTAAAAGCGGGACTGAAAAAAGTAAAATGTGTCTTAGGGGGCTTCCCTGCGTCATATCTGTAATCATAATTTTGCCTAAAATAAATTTTCTTTCATAAAATATTATAAACAAAAAAGAAAAAATTTAGTAATACAAAAATAAGTGCTTGAAATTTAAAATTTTTTATGCAAGAATAGATTTTGACGACGAGAGTTGTTAAAATTAATTGGTATGGCAAGGTAGCTCAGCTGGCTAGAGCGTTCGGCTCATACCCGAGAGGTCGAGAGTTCGAGTCTCTCCCTTGC
>CAKUZO010000104.1 GCA_934717895.1 uncultured Candidatus Melainabacteria bacterium
AAACTTACAACAACCAAGACGGAGAATTCAGATGTATTGACCAATACCCGGGGCAATTAGGTGAAAATGGAGCTTTGTTCAAGTGGTTTAAGTATAAATTTCTCCCTGGTGGAAAATTTGCACAAAGACCGATGTTGTATGTTGATGGAGATGAAAGCTTTACAAAATGTGGGATTGAAACTGTTATTGGTGATGAGATTTCAATGCCTCGCGAAAAGCATTACGAATTCTACAAAAAATTCAATGCAATTGACTGTTTTGTAAAAAATAATTCAATAATCTGCGATGGTGAAGCTCAAATTATTCTTGAAGATGATGACGGTTTTGCTGCTTGGATTATTTCGAAAGATCCCGAAAAAACAGCTTACCTCATTGTTACAAACTCAAAATATACAACTGAAAGAGTTTCAATGACAGATGAGAACAATCAATGTTACTCGGAAATTTTAAACGGGACACCAGTTTTTGACAAAACTATTAACCTTCCGACAGACTATACAATTGTTAAAGAACACTATATTGATAACGACAAATTTGTATCTGTTGCATTTGATTCCGAAACTTCAAGCCTTCATTTTGACAAACTTGAAGCGAGTGAATTTAGAGTTTATGAATTGAAGATGGTGTAGCCTATGAAAAAGTTTTTATTAATTTTAACTGCTTTGTTAATGAGTTATTCAAGCGTTTTGGCGTTTGACTTTATACACGAAAAACAAAATGTTTATTACAACATCACAAATAAAAAATGGAGCGCAACTCAAACTTCTCCAAAAGATATTGTGCTCAGGTACAAAATGTTTGAAAGTTCCGGTGGTTTTTCAGAATACTACAACAACAAAGGCAAACTTGCGATTGGGCCGTTCTCAAACACTGAATTTATAAACAACGGAGATTTTATCGGAATTGACAACGGAAATTTAAAGTTTGTCAAATACATCTATAACAATGGCTATTTTAAGGCAATTGATTTGGACGAAGCTTATGTTCAAACCCTTTTTCCTAATGCTAAAATTATTAAATTATCAGAGTTCAAGAATAACGAGTACACCATCTACAAAACTCCGATGGAAAAGTTGACATATCTTGTTTTAAATGACACTAAACAGAATTTTTATAAATACGAAATTAAGCCTGCAAAGATTTCAGATAAAGACGTCACAGGGCTTTTAAATATTGAAAAATTTGGAAAAATAACTTTTTCACACATGGGAGATGACAACGATTTATTTCCGGCAGTGAAAATATATGTAAAAAGACAAAAAAATGAAAAATAACGAAGAATTTATTGTAAAAATAGAAAAATTATCAAACCTCGGAACAGGTATCGCAAAAATTGACGGGCAAGTTGTTTTTGTCGAAAATGTTTGTCCGGAAGACGAAGTCAAAATCAAAATCACCAAGGTTAATAAAAACTTTGCAACTGCAATTCCAATTGAAATTGTAAAGCCGTCAAAACACAGAGTTCAGCCGTTTTGTCCTATGCAAAAAGTTTGCGGTTCATGCCAGTTGCAATTTATTGATTACGACTATCAGTTGGAATTAAAACGCCAAATGGTTGAAGATGCAATCCGAAAAATCGGCGGGCTTGATATTCCGATAAATTGTCCGATTGCCTCACCTGAAATCAAAGGTTTTAGACATAAAATTCAATGTCCGATATCACAAACCAAAGTTTCGAAAAAAATTTTAGCAGGTTACTATAAACCCCAATCGCACGAAATAGTTAATATCAAGTATTGCCCAATTCAGCCGGAAATTTGCGACAAAATAATTGATTACGTTAGAGAAAAAGCTCCTGATTTTGGATTAAGCGGTTTTAACGAGAAAAAACACACAGGAGATTTAAGGCATATTGTCATTAGAAGTTCTTCCTCTAACGGTGATTGTCTTGTTACTCTTGTTGTTAACAGCACAAAAATATTCGATAGATTGGAAAAATTTGCAAAATCAATTTTCGATGAATTTAACAACGTAAAAGGTGTTTGCATCAATTTCAACTCTAAAAAAACAAATGTAATTTTGGGACGAGAAACAAAATGCGTTTGCGGTCAAGATTTTATTGAAGAAAAAGTCTTAGAAAAAACATTCAAAATCGGAGCAGATACGTTCTTTCAGGTCAATCCCAAAAGTGCAGAGAATATCTTCCGCTATGTAAAAGATGAGATTTCAAAACTTGAAAACCCAACAGTTTTAGATGCTTATGCGGGAATTGCGACTTTCGGAATATGTGTTTCTGATGGTGCCCAAAAAGTTACAAGCGTTGAAGAAAACGTGTCTTCTATCGCCAAAGCTCGTGAGGTTTTAGAGCTTAATAACATTAAAAATGTCGAACTTTTTGCCCAAGACACACTTAAATATTTGCAATCAATAAAGAAAAAATTTGATATAATAGTTTTAGATCCACCACGAAAAGGTTGTACGCAAGAAGTTTTAGATGAAACGTTGTTGCATGCAAAATCAAAAATAATATATGTAAGCTGCAACCCAGCGACTCTTGCAAGGGATTTAAAATATTTGACAGAACATGGGGCGAAAGTTGAAAGGATTCAACCATTCGACATGTTCTGCCATACATACCATATTGAAACCGTTGCGATTATTAGAGTTTAGCTTTTGACGTATTTGTTGCCGATTTTTGAGTAGCTTTATATGCTAAATCACAATCAACTTTCATTCTATGCAAATTTTCGAAACTCAATTCTTTTGGGAGGAAATATGGGATTGGCAAAAAGTCTGCAATTCTGGTTCTTTGTTTTGGACTTCTTGAAGGCAATTTCCTTGCATGAATATAAGAGTCTAAAATATACTTGTTTAAAAACTCTTGCTGAACATCATCAAGTCCATCCATTTTTTCATCAAGCATTTTTTGAATTGGAGCATACTTTTCAGGTAATTTTTTATTACATCTCTTTTTATAATAAAAATCTTCTAATTCTTTTAAGTCTTCCAAATTTTTACCCATAATTTGAACTTCATAAAGCTGTCCGTTTGGATGCTCTAATGTCAAATGTACTGCTGTATAACCATTCGGAATTGCTTTCCCACTACGAGAAGGATACTGTTTCATTTCTTGACAGATATCCTCAAACTTGTCTAATGTTTTCGAAGATACATAACTATCTTTTCTTGTCAATCGGTAATTTTCAATTTCTTTAACTTTGAAAATACCTTTTTTTACCATAGCACCAAGAATCGTAAAAACTTTATCGAAACCTTCCTGCGAAGAATCACCCAATGTTATTCTTACAC
>CAKUZO010000105.1 GCA_934717895.1 uncultured Candidatus Melainabacteria bacterium
TGAATTAATTTTTCTGTTTCAAAAGAAGAGTTTTGATTATTTTGCAGCTGTTTTATAATCAGCTGGATTCTTTCGCTGTCGCTCAGAATGACGACTGATAGCAGCTATTTCCGATACAGACTTCGCCTCCTCGCCTCTTGGCGTCTTCGCATCTACAACCTTAGCTGCCTCGCTTCTTAACTGCTTAGCCGCCTTCTAAGCTGGATTCTTTCGGCTCAGAAGAGCCTCAGAATGACGTAAATTGCTACTATTATCGTCTTTTTGCTTACTTAGTAAGAGATTCTTCGGGATAAAATTATTATTTCCCTCAGAATGACGACCGATGGCAGCTATTCCCGATACGAACTTAACGTCTTAACGCCCTAGCGTCCTATCGTCTTTTTTATTTCTGTTTCGCCATTAGTACCCTAGTAACTTAGTATCTTCTTCTGATACAGATCATGCCTCTTCGCCTCTAAATCAACTTCTGATATTTTTTATCAATTAAATTTTTTATATTATAATTTTTCTGAGGTGTTTTATGCAAGAAAAAGAAAAAATGTTACAAGGGTTATTATATGATGCTATTCTCGATGAAAGCTTAAAAAAAGATAGGATTAACTGTAAATTGTTGTGCCATAAATACAACAGTATTGATTATGATAAATTTGAGAAAAGAAAAGAATTAATAAAACAAATTGTAGCAAAAACAGGAAAAGAATTTTTGATTGAACAGCCTTTTGTCTGTGATTACGGTTATAACATAGAAATCGGAGAAAATTTTTATTCTAACCATTTTCTGACAATTCTGGACTGTAATAAAGTCAAATTTGGTGATAATGTTTTTGTTGGACCAAATTGCAATTTTTATTGTGCAGAGCACCCGCTGGATATAGAACAGCGAAATAAAGGATTGGAGTTTGCAAAACCAATAACCGTTGGTAACAATGTTTGGTTTGGTGGAAACGTAACTGTTTTGGCAGGTGTAACTATTGGGAATGGAGTTGTAATAGGTGCCGGAAGCGTTGTAACAAAAGATGTTCCGGATAATGTCGTTGTTGCAGGTAATCCGGCAAAAATTATCAGAAAAATTGGGCAAAATTAATATGGACATATTGTTTTCAAATAAAATAAATCTTTTAAAAGCTGTTGCAATTTTAATTGTTGTCGCCGGACATTTAGAATTTTCACTAATTCCAATGTTTCCACCTTATTCTTTTCAGGTTTTACTGTTTTTCTTTATTGCCGGAATGCTATTTAATCCAAAATATAATTTTTGGGAATATATAAATAGAAGATTTAACAGTTTATTAAAACCTTATTTCTTATACTGTGCGTTTTATTTATTAATAACAATTTCTATTGCCCCGTTTATTGGCAAATTTTGGGGCATGCCTATTACTATAAAAAATGAATTATTATTTCCATTTTTAACAGGTCATCAGCTTGATTTAATATCTCCACTCTGGTTTGTTCCTTGCCTATTTATTACATTAATTGTTTATAAAATATTTTCTTATATAAAATGTTCAAAATATGTAAAACTAAGTTTTTATTTAATTCTATCTATTCTTGCGATTTATTTTCAAAAATTTGCCCAAAACATAAATTATTTATGGATATTTAGAACAATGTTCGCTATATTTTTCATTGAACTTGGTTATTTATACAAAAATAATATCGAAAATAAGTTTAATATATTTACACCTAAAATTTTGTCTTTTGTCCTTATTTTGCAGAGCATTTTATGGCTAACAAACAAAGATTTTACCCCGCAAGACGGCATTGGACTTCATTTTTTATTGGTTTGGGGGCAATATAATAGTTTAATTGTTCCGATTTTAACGTGTTTAACAGGGATTTATATTTCAATGTTTTTAGTTGAAATTATATTTGAAAAAGTTAAAAACTGGAAATTTCTACAAATCGTTGGGCAAAATAGCTATCATATTATGGCAAATCATTTGCTTATTTTTAATATAATTACATACTCTATTCTTGCTATAAAGGGGATTGATTTTTCTGTAAAAAATAATGCTGACATCTATTGGTTTTATTGCCCGTTAAAAACAACTTATTTTTACTTTATTGTTGGAATAATTCTCACAACATATACAGGAGAATTTTTTAAATTTATTAATCAGAAAATAAGATTGTAACCTCTAAACCAGCCCCCCTCCAACGTTGCAAACAAATAATTCCTCAAAATTTGATTGTGACAAAATGTAAAGATAAATTTAAAATAGACTGAAACCCTGTCATAATGCCTTTATGCTATGCTATGCCGTGCGACCCGCTGTGTCAAATTTTCCGAAATTCATGTTTTTATAAAAGTGTGTAGAAAAACAAAGGAGTTTATTATGTCTGACAGATATGTTGATTGCATTAATCAGTTAATGTTGACTAATCCGGCACTAAATCCGTTTGGGTTTGGACAACATTTAATTAATCCATCAATGCAACCGAATGCTTTAGATAGTCCTATACTTACAAACGGGTTATTGATTAAACAAAACAAAGATGATACTTTTGAAAAACAAGATGCGAAAGCTAATGAAAAAACAAAGAAAGCAGATGTAAATTTCAAGGGTGCAAATGAAAATGTAGGCGCTTACTATCCTGATAGTTTAAAAGCTAAAAAGAAAAATGCTTCGATTTTATCGTTAATAGGTTTTGGAACAGTTATTTCAAGTTTGGGAGCCTATAAATTTTCAGAACTTGGTAAAAAGTACCCAACTATCCTTTTGGCAAGTATGGCGATAGGTACAATTGGAGGCTTGCTTGGAGTTATAGAAATGAGTAAAGCAAGTAAAGAATTGAATGCCACTGAAATATTGAATACAAAAGTATAGTCTTGTAGGTTGGACTTTCCAGCCTAACAACGAAACTGATTAGATGCAAAGATGGCATTTGAAGCGGCTAAGCGGCTAAGAAGCGAGGCAGCTAAGCGGAATATAGATGCGAAGATGCCAAGATGCATAGATGCAAAGTCTGTTACAGAAATAAATTTCGTTAATAGCGGCGATGAACAT
>CAKUZO010000106.1 GCA_934717895.1 uncultured Candidatus Melainabacteria bacterium
ACTCTGATTCTTTGTCTAGTTGTGGTTGCCATTTGCATTCCTTTTTCTTTTACTTTTTGTAATACACTGCTCAGAATTGCTATTCTAAAAATATTTCGGATTTTAGTCATAATTCCAAGCATATCAATGGTAAACCAAACAAAATTTACTGTCAACACGCCATGCAAGGAAATATGTATATTTGTTACAAAGTTGAATTTTAAGCAAAAAAATAAAATTAAAAGATATTTTTTTATAAACAACAAATAAGGCGTAGCATTAATTGCCGCGCCTTATCGCTTTCTTCAAGTATTTATTTTAATAATTAGGCTTGCATATCAACTTTTTCATCGGCTTGCGCTGGTTGTTCTTTACTTCCGCCAAGCATTCCGCACAAAAGCCCGACTGTTCCAAGCACTCCGGCCCCAATTGCAGCATACATCATAGCTGCTTTACCTTGAAAACTATGCATTGTTTTTTTGATAACAGACATCGCTTCATCAGTAACACCATCTTTTATAAATTTTTTATTTGCTGAGTCATAAGCATTTTCCCATACAGATTTTCCCAAATCTTTTGGAGTTATAGGTATTCCCATTTCTCTGTACTGATTGAGCTGAGCACAAGCTCCAGCTTTGACATTATCAAACCCAATTAATTCAAGATCTTTTTTTAGCGAGTTTTTTGCAATATCTTTAGCTTCATCTAAACTTTTAGCATTAATTATTGACTGAGTCATCTCTTCATTAGCATTCATACCAAAGCTACTTGCAAAACTATTACCATCAGCAATCATACCTTGAAATTCTTCAAGAGTTTTGCCATTAGCCATTTTGTCTATCGTTTCACCAAATAAATTATTTAATTCTTCAACATTGTTGGCATTTGACATTTTTTCCAACATCGGTCCAACTTCTTTAAAAATCTTCTTGTTTTCTGCTGAAACCGTATCAGATGTTTCAATCAAATTGTCTCCTAATGTTTTACAAAAACTATCTGTTGGAGCGCCATCTTTCAAAAACGGCTTTGTTAAATAACCGGCAGCAGCACCTGCTCCTGCACCAACCACCGCTGCACCGCCTGCATATAATCCTGCATTGCTACTTGAATTGTTCACACTATCAATTGCCATAAATTGTTTCCTTTCGATTCCTTGATACACACACATATTCATGAAAACATGAAAGCTGGAAAAGTTGCCACAGTGCGCCGCATAGCATAGCATAGCATAGCATAGAGGCATTATGACAGGGTTTCAGGCATTTTTAAACTTGTCTTTACATTTTGTTACAATTTGAATTTTGGGGAATTATTTGTTAGCTACATTTTTTTGTGGGGGTGGGCTGGTTTAGTAGGGCGGGGTACCTACCTCGCCAACATTAGTCTTGCAAGAAACTGATTTAGATGCAAAGTCAAAGTAGGTCGGCATTGCTATGCCGACATCAGGTGTTAATTTAGATGCAAAGATGCCTAGATGCATAGATGCATGGTCTGTTTCGGTTGAGTTGTTTTCGTTCTTTACAGCTGCTTTGTATTGCAATAAGCTGGATTCTTTCGCTATTCGCTCAGAATGACGTGAATTGCCACTGTTTTCGGGAGTAACTTTTATTAACTTTTCCCTCGCACCAACGGGGAGAGGGTAGAATTTCTTAATGAACGACAGTGAATTTAGAAATTCGGGTGAGGGGTACGATTGAATTGATTTTTCGTTGTTGGGGTAGCGTCTTGAAATTGCTTCTCGCTCGGAACTGCCATTCATATTGCTGTCGCAGATATGAATTTCGTTCCTCGCTCCCCGAGTTAGCCACTCGTCCGCAATTTCGCAACCCCAACCTACAATAGACTCATGTTCACCGCCGCTATTTGCTGCTAACTCCCCCGCACCTGCACTCGTAACACTCACTAATCGTTCGTGAACGATTGCTTCCTCTCCCACCATAGGGGCGAGGATTGACTTCGTATTTTCTGTAACAGACTTTGCATCTTCGCATCTCGGCGTCTTTGCATCTACAACCTTAGCTGCCTCGCTTCCTAGCTGCTTCTAATGCCGTCTTCGCCTCTATACAAGCATCCCGAGCTTGCCCCCCCCCCGAAGGCTTTTTTAAATAATTTTTTCATAACAAATTCCTCTCTTTTCCAATATTTACATATACGTTATAACTTATTACGAAAAAAGTTCAATACTATATTACTTTTTTATCACAACAAAATCGCCACGCTTAACAACTCCCGACAAATATTTTATTACCTTATTGTCCATTCTGATACAGCCCATAGAAACCTTTTTACCAATACTTGTCGAATCATTATTGCCGTGGATAAATTCTCCAATCATTGATTTTTCACCGGTCAACAAATCTATTTTATCTAAAATAATTATTTTAGGTCCATAACTTCTAGGACTGCGACGACGTTTTGTAGACCTAGGTGCTGTCAAATATGGATAACTTTCAACATGTGAAACCATTCTAACGCCTGTTGATGTTGGAGAAGAAGGCTTTCCGGAAGCAACAGAATAAACCTTTATCGGCTCACCATAATCATTATAATGATACAATCTGTTGTCGTTTAAAGTCACAACAAATCTTGCTTTTCGCTCCTCACCCAAATAAATTATTTCAGGCTTTGGAGCATTTTTCAAAAAACGATACTCATCAGACCCTTGTGGTGGCACTTTCGAGGAAAGCTCAATCTTATCCTGTTCAACATAACGCTGAGAATACAACTTCGCTGTTCCACAAATTAAAGCTCCTGCAAAAGCTGAAACAGTAAATAATTTAGTTGTAATTTTAGATATATTCATAAATTTTATTACCTAATTTTAATTATAATAAACCTACTAGAATAAAAATTATTTGATCACATATATAATAATAAAAAAGAGAGAACTGAAATAATCAATTCTCTCTTTTTAAATAAAGGCGCTGGCAACGAGTTATCTTCCCAGGCGGTGGCCCGCCAAGTATTTTCACCGAGGTGAGTCTTTACGAC
>CAKUZO010000107.1 GCA_934717895.1 uncultured Candidatus Melainabacteria bacterium
GATGTTGGATGATTTGGTAGGCAGTGAAAAAGATATGGCTGGTATAAAGGAATTTAAGAAGCTGCTGGGAGGTGAAATCTAATGGGAAAGCACAAAAAAAAGAAGCCGGAAATAAGATTTAAGGGATTTACGGATGATTGGGAACAGCGTAAGTTGGGAGATATGGGAACAACGTTCTCTGGATTATCAGGAAAAACAAAAAAGGATTTTGGATGTGGTGATGCTAAATTTATAACATACATGAATGTTTATACCAATGCAATCTCGGATATAGGTATGACAGAAAAGGTAGGGATAGATAATAAACAGCATACTGTCCATTATGGAGATATAATGTTTACAACATCATCTGAAACTCCAGAAGAAGTCGGAATGTCATCTGTATGGTTAGGGAATGAAGAAAATATCTATCTAAACAGTTTTTGTTTTGGCTTCAGGCCAACGGAAATATTAAATTCCTATTATATGGCATATATGCTTCGTAGTGATGCTACTAGGAAGAATATAATTTATCTTGCACAGGGGATATCAAGATATAATATTTCAAAAAATAGAGTTATGGATATTGAAGTACCAATAACAACATTGCATGAGCAAGATACTATTGGGAGCTATTTCGATAAGCTAGACCACCTTATTACCCTTCATCAGCGTAAGCTAAATAATTTGAAAAAAGTAAAAAAATCTATGCTGGAAAAAATGTTCCCGCAAAATGGAGAAAAGGAGCCACAAATTCGCTTTTGTGGCTTTAATTCCACTTGGGAACAGCGTAAGTTAGGAAATATTGCAAGTAAAGTTAAAATAAAAAATAGCGGAATGACCTATACAGAAACATTTACTAATTCAGCCGAGCAGGGGATTATTAGCCAGAGAGATTATTTTGACCATGATGTTTCAAACGCAGAAAATATTGATGGATATTACATTGTTGAAAATAATGATTTTGTTTATAATCCTAGAATATCTTCTTCGGCTCCAGTAGGTCCTATAAATCGGAATACGTTGGGGAGAACGGGAGTCATGTCGCCACTATACACAGTTTTTAGAATTAGCGATAATGATTATGTATATATGGAATGGTTATTCAAAAGTAATTCTTGGCACAAATTTATGTTCCTTAATGGTGATAGTGGTGCTAGGGCAGATAGATTCTCTATTAAAGATAGTATTTTTTTTGATATGCCTATACTTGTGCCTTGTATTGAGGAACAAAAGCGAGTTGGAGAATATCTTTCTACACTCGATAACCTTATTACCCTTCATCAGCGTAAGTTAAAATTGCAGTTTTTTTCTCTTTGCCTTATGATTATTTACAGCGTAAGTGTATTTTTAGGAGTGATTTTTATGGGCTTTGCCAAGGAAGTGGATTTTGAAGCGGCTATGATAGAGGCTTTGGGCCGGCATGGGTGGGAACATGAGGTACTCAGAGGATGAGCTGATAGATAATTGGGCAAGGATTTTATTTGAAAATAACCGTGATATAGATAGACTCAATGATTGTCCTCTGATTCGGGAGGAAATGGATGAGCTGCTGGAACAGCTGAGAGAATTGCGTTCCCCTTTGGCTATAAACAGCTTTATCAATGGCAGGACGGTGGCTATTACACGAAAGAATCCTGCCGATACCTTGCATTATGGCAAGGAAGTCAGCCTAAAAATTTACGATAGACACGAAATTGCTGCTGGTCAAAGCCGTTATCAAATTGCCCAACAGCCTATTTTTGCTAGAAAAAGCCATGTTCTGCCAGATAGACGTGGTGATTTGATGCTTTTGATTAATGGTATGCCGGTTTTTCACATTGAGTTGAAAAAATCCGGAGTGCCTGTTAGTGAGGCCTGCAATCAAATAGCTAAATATTCTCACGAAAGATTATTTACGGGAATTTTTTCTCTGATACAGATTTTTGTTGCTATGAATCCAGAGGAGGCGGTTTATTATGCCAATCCGGGGCTTGATGGCAGCTTTAATCCAGATTTCTATTTTCACTGGGCGGATTTTAACAATGAGCCTATTAATGATTGGCAAAAGCTGGTACTAACTCTGTTATCCATACCTATGGCACATCAGCTTATAGGTTTTTATACGGTAGCGGATAGTGGTGATGGTATCTTGAAGGTTATGCGCAGCTATCAATATTGGGCTGTGAATAAGATTGCCGATAGAGTAGCTAAAAACAAATGGGACCATGAGATACAGCGTGGCGGTTATATTTGGCATACAACAGGTTCAGGCAAGACCATGACTTCCTTTAAGGCCGCTCAGCTGATAGCTGACTCAAAGAATGCTGACAAGGTTGTTTTTTTGATGGATAGAATTGAGTTGGGCACTCAATCCATAAAAGAGTATCGTGCTTTTGCTGATAATGAGGATGATGTGCAGGAAACAGAGGATACTGTGGCATTGATAGGCAAGCTCAAAAGCAAAAATCCCAAAGATACATTGATAGTTTCCTCCATACAGAAAATGAGCAATATCAAGGAAGAGGCAGCTGGTGCCATGAAAGCTAAGGATTTGGAGGCAATCAAGGCACAGCGCATAGTTTTCATTTTGGATGAATGTCATCGTTCAACCTTTGGCGAGATGTTATCTACCATCAAGTTGACTTTTCCTCAGGCCTTGTTCTTTGGTTTTTCAGGGACACCAGTTTTCACGGAAAATGAAAAGGCCAGGAGTACCACGGCAGATATTTTTGGTGATGAATTGCACCGTTATACTATTGCAGATGGTATTAGGGATAAAAATGTATTGGGCTTTGATCCCGTGATGGTTATGGTCTATAAGGATA
>CAKUZO010000108.1 GCA_934717895.1 uncultured Candidatus Melainabacteria bacterium
TCTCGCAAGCCTTGTTGATCTTAACGAGGTCCTGATATACCACACGACCAGCACCGATGTTGAGGTGACCTACCTCAGAGTTACCCATCTGACCGTTAGGAAGACCTACGTCCTCGCCGCAAGTCAAGAGCTGAGAATGTGCCGAAACTGCTGTCAAATAGTCGAGATAAGGGGTTGGAGTATTATAGATTACATCCCCCTTGTCATGCTTACCGATTCCCCATCCATCGAGAATCATCAAAAGAGCTTTTTTTGCCATAATTACATAAAATAATTTAAATTCGAATTTCGAGTGCAAAGTTACTGCAAATCGAAGACAATACAAAACAAAAAAACCTTTTTTTTGGTTTTTTATTGTTGAGATGCAGCGTAACTTATCTAAAGTTACGAATATTCGAGCGAAAGACAAAATAAAAAAGCCAAAGTGCCTCATAAAAGTGTTACGACTTGCCAAAAAGTCCCTCATAAAAATGTAACGAGCAAGTAAACGAAGTTCTAATCTACTATATACTAACACCGAAACCTTAACTAATGTTATATCTTAGCTTTTTATTTTAGATTTTTGCAAGTACTTGCAAAAATCTAAAATAAAAAGCGTATTTTTGCATCATCTATTTTAGAAAAATGTAGAAACTTGCAAAAATATAAAGTATGCTTATTCCACGCGACACTTACCTTAACAAGTTGATTGCCCGCAAACAAATCGAAGTTGATTTTGTCGCCAACAAAGGAGAAGAGTGTTGCTACATCCAGTCTGCCTACGCACTTCCTTCTCTCGAAAAGATACAACAGAAAGAACGGCCTTTAAGAAATATCCCAGACTCCTTCAAAAAGTTTGTTATCACAAAAGACAACATTCTTACTAGAAGAGACGAAAATGGTCTTATCACCATGGGGCTAAAAGAATTTCTTATGAACAAGAACAGTCTTAAAGTTTAATTATCATAATATGGCAAAGAAAATTATACTATACATTTTATTAGTTGTACTTTGTGCCTCTTGTGGCAAACATGAATATCCATCAGATCTGGTAGATGCAGATAGCCTGTGTAATTCCAATCCCAAACTAGCTTTGGAAAAACTGGCTAAAATTGGGGAAAAAATAGACACCACTAACACAGCTGATTGGATGTATTATCGCCTTGTAAAGTTGAAAGCGCAGGACAAAGCTTATATTCCTCATTCTGATTTGACAAACTTGAATCAATTGATAGCTTATTACGAGAATAATGGGGAAAAAAGGCTATTGCCCGAAGCATATTACTTAGCAGGCTCCACCTATTTTGATTTGCACGATTCGCCACAAGCACTAGATTTTTACCATAAGGTATTGGATTGCATTACCGAAAAGGACAACCTGCGGTTATGGGGAATCACACATGCGCAAATAGGCTATGTCATGCTTTATCAAGGAAATTACAAACAGGCGGCAGAGCATTTCAAAGAATCTTATTTAGTTGACTCAGTTAGACATGATACAGAGGGAATGATTTATGACTTGCGAGATTTAGGCTATTCTTACTCTAGTGCAGAGAATTTGGATAGCGCATTTTTTTATAGCCATCAAGCATTACGACTTTCTTTGATAATTAATAATTCAAAAATGGCCAATAACGCTAGGTCAAGTTTGGTGAACATTTATCTAAAACCTCGTTTTTGCAATGCTGATTCTGTTGCAAAATATATTCACCCTATGCTTCGCGATGTCAGCCCAGAAGATAGAAGCGGTGTGTATTGCGTTGCCATGAAATATTATAAATTGCGTAATATGCCTGACTCCATGAATTTTTATATAAAAAAAATAGAGCAGTATGGTGATATCTATGCAAAACTTACGGCTTGGCGTTTCAAAATAGAAACAGCATTGAGAAGAAATGGAAACAATGAAGTTTTACAAGACTGGAATCATTTTGAAAACTATAGTGATTCTGTAGACGAAATCACTAAAACTGAGGCTGTATCCAAATGTCAGTCTCTTTATGATTATACGCAAAGAGAACGAGATAACGCTAGATTGAAAAGCATAAATGAACGACATAAATTGTTGTTGGCTATATTGGGATTGTGTGTGTGTCTTGTCTTGGGCATCTTCTATGTATATTATATAAACAACAAGAAAGCTAAGGAAGAACAGAAAAGACAGTTGGAAGAACTACAGCACCTTTTGGACAAAAGTGCTTCGCAAATTTCTTTGAATAAAGATGCTTTGGCACGAATGAAAGAAACTAAGATATACTCTACATTTCTTTCAAAAATAAAAGGAAACCAAAATGTTATTCAAGCAGATTGGACAGAATTGGACCAAGTTATCAATGAGCATTTTGAAGATTTTAAACTTAAACTTTATCGTATATGCAAGTTATCTGATTTGGAATATCAAATATGTTTGTTGCTGAAGTTAGAACTACCTTTGTCTTGTATTTCTACAATTGTTCACAGAGAACCTTCAGCACTGACTATGGCACGAAAACGTTTGTTCAAAAAAATGTTTAAACGAGAAGGAAAAGCAGAAGAGTTAGACTCGTTTATCCGTTCAATCTGATGTGAAATATTTCACACATACAAATGAAACATAATTGTAAGCACTTGAATATATGCTGTTTACAAAAAGTGAAGTTTTTGTGAACAGCTTTTTCTCTTATATTTCTCGTTTTTTTCATATTTTTGCACCCACACTTAATATATTTCTGCATATGAAAAAAACGAGTTTTATTATTCTAATGTGCGTA
>CAKUZO010000109.1 GCA_934717895.1 uncultured Candidatus Melainabacteria bacterium
TTCAGAATGCTTTGTACGGTCAGGTTGACAGTATGGCTAGCAGTGCATCAGCAGGAGGACAGAGTTTTGCTATGACGGTGAATAATATATTAAGGCCCGTATTACTTTCCTCCACACAAAAATATGTTGAACAAAGTTTTTCAGAATATTTAGATGAGATTTGCATTGATCTAAATAAGGTTGACGATGCGATTGATGAGATAAGTAAAAATGTTATTGAAAAATACAAACAAACCAATGACAAGTTACAGGAATTTGCAGAAAACGGTGATAAATATAATGCTATATATAAGACAATAACAACAACGCTTTCTGTTGCAACATCTGTTGTAGCGCCTTGGTTGGAACTTGTAATTATTTTCTTACCGGATATATTGAAAATATTTGCAAAAGGGAATCAGAGTGCTGCAATTAAAAACCAAATCAATGATCAGGTAATACCGCAGATAGTAGAAAAACTTAAACCTGAGATTGAAAAATCATTAATTGATGTAAAGGATAAAATGGTAGAAACAGCATCAGATGAGGTGACAAAATTGATTGATGTTGAAGTAGAAGCATTGGATGAGATTAAGCAATCAAGACAAAGCAAAATCGAGACATATAATCACAAAATGGACGACGTGGAAAATGACATAAGAATTATTAAAGATATGTTAAATGAGTTGAATGATTGATAAAATTGAGAGGAGACAATTATGGAAAATAACAAACTTATTGATACGTTACAAAGAATATCAGAAAGTCTGGAAGATGGAAAAAAATTGATTCTGGAAGATGCAATAGTTGATTTTCAATTATCATCGGGCAATCTTGGACAAAAATTAGAAAGTATTATGCAGGATGGTCGTTTGCTTCGATTGGGAATTGTAGGTGAAGTTAAAGCAGGAAAATCATCATTTTTGAATGCCCTTCTTTTTGATGGCAGAGATATCTTGCCTAAGGCTCCAACACCTATGACAGCAGCTCTTACAAGAATAAGTTATAGTGAATCACCAAATGCGAAGGTTGTGTTTTATAATGCCAATGACTGGGATATTATTGAACAAAATTCTCACAGGTACGATGAAAAAATAGATGATTTATATCAGAAATATGTTGCATCGCTTGCTGAAAGAAACAAAAAAAATGGTTTGCATGGTGTGATAAAAAAGTATGATCGTAAAGAATTTGAACTAAAAAATAAAGATAATGTGCCAGAAGAATATCGTTCCTGTAAGGAATTAACAGATATGGTAAAAGATAACGGATTAAATGTTAAGGAATTACTGGGCACTGAAAAAACCATTTCTGGAAATGCAGTAAATGAGTATGGTTATCTCGAAGAATTGAATCAGTATGTGGGAGCTGATGGAAAGTATACGGCATTAGTAAAATATACAGAAGTACAGATGCAAAATAAGATGCTCGAGGGAGTAGAGATCATTGATACTCCAGGATTAAACGATCCAATTTTATCTCGAAGTAGAGTTACACGTGACTTTTTAGTTGAGTGTGATGCAGTATTTTTATTGGGCTATTGCGGACAGTTTTTAGCAGCGGATGATATGAAACTGATCATGTCATCATTACCTAATGAGGGAATTAGTAAAGCCGTACTGATCGGAAGTAAAATGGACTCAGCTATACTACAGTACCCTGGAAAAGCAGACCTGACATTTAAAAAGGCTTATCTTGGAACAAAAAGAAATTGTGAAGAACAGGCCAGAGAAAATATAAACTCTTGTCAAATTACTTCTTATAATGAGAAAATAATAAATCAAATAAAAAAATCATTGCCACCGATGTGTGTATCGTCTGTGGCATATTCGGCTGCAAAACAGTTGAAACAAGGTGAACAGTTAGGAAAATTGGAAGAGCATGTTCTTACCAATATGAAGAGACGTTTTCAGGATTTCAACGGTGATGTAGATACTTTATTTGGATTATCCAATATTGATGATGTACGCGATAAGGTATTTGATGAAACAAAAGCGGAGAAGGAGAGTATTATTCAGGAGAGAATATCTGAAATTGTAAATAATCAAACCGGAAAATTTTTGAGGAAATTGGAAGATGTTGCAAATCAGTCGAGAATGACATTAAACGATTTACAATCTTATGATTGCGAACAGCTTGAAACGAAATTGAGAGATTTGAAATCCAAATTGGATTCTGTGCGAATTGTGGTAAAGAATCTATTTGAAGCTGCAGCGATTGAGTCTCGTAGAAGTATTGATGATATTTCTGTGGAGATAGGAATGGAATTGTCAAATCATACAGGCATTGAGGTTAATACTACATCTAAAACAGAGCATCATTCATCAACATCCGGGCATCTTTGGTGGAAATCGACAGAACATTGGAGTGAAACTGTAACCACACATTCTGCTGAGGTCAAGGATGCAGAGGAAAATATTAGGCAGTATTACTATGCTTGTTTTAAAATGATAAATGAGGCATTTCGTGAAGTGGTTGGAATTGAATCGTTAAAGGATAATGTGAAAAGTACGGTCATGGGTGCTTTTGATCGGGCGGACAAAGAGTTTGACGAAAATAAAATTATTATGCCTTTAGAAAATGCACTGAATAGAATCACATTACCAGAGATTTCGCTTGATTTATCAGAATATGAGTCATTGCTGGATCAAAAATTAGGAGGGGTAGCCTTTGGTGGTGTTGTGAAAAATGACAACATTCCAGCACTAAAACGTGCACAGGATCAGGTTATAGATG
>CAKUZO010000110.1 GCA_934717895.1 uncultured Candidatus Melainabacteria bacterium
GCTTGAATAAAGTTACAGCATCAGAAATCGCACCGATATTAATGCTTGATGAAAAAGAGGTTTCTGATATTTTAAATAAATTGGTTAGCGAAGATAAGCTGACAGTTAGAGAGGATTTGATTTATTTTTATAAGGAGGTTGAAAGTCAAAAAACGAATCCTATTTTTTTAGAATATCATCCAAAAGAGGAGTCCGAGTTTATACTGAAATGTTATTGTATTGGAGTAAAAACCGAACAATGTGCTTTTTTATTGGGCATAGGGGATGCAACAGCTCAAAAATATAACATGTATTTTAGAAAAATCATTTATCAGAATCAGTTGGCAGAATTAAAAAAATACTTTAATAAAAAACCTAAATTACCCAAAATGAGAACATTCTATGATACGGAAGTTTATTTTTATATGTATGACAACAAATTATTTGTTGTAGATAAACCTCTTAAGTCAAATATTGATTATCAACATACTAAAGATGAAAAATTAAGAATTAAAGTCTTATATTCAAGATTACGAAGAAGCATAAATCACTCTAATAAAAAGAAATTTATGCATCATCATGTAGCTGAGGGGATTTTACGAATGCATTTGTCAGACGTAGAATTGATAGACTATTTAAAAAAATATATAAATTTTTAAATATCATATTTCTACATAAAAATATACTCTGTCTTCGTTATCTTCAACTTGTAATAAATCACAACTGTAATAGTCTTTAATCACTTGAATTAATGACTATTCAGAGGCATTAATGTCAATGTAAATAAACGAAAGGCGGCATATTATGACAGTAGAAAATTTAAAAGATTTTGACAGAACATTATTTGGAACAAAGATTGTAAACTTCAATACTCAAAAACTAGGTTTAATCCTTTATACTTGGACAAACGTTTATGCCGATGCACATATCCCGTTTGCAACATGTGTTGATGAAAACGGCAAAAAATACAATGTATCAATGGATGATATAAGAGCAATTGAAGATTTAGATGAAGATGAACTTAAAGAATTAGGTTTAAAGGTATAAGGAGGTAAACCATGAAATCAAAAATTATATTTCAAAAAGATAAATATATTGTTGGAATTACTGAAGACGGCAAACTATTCGAATCATACGGAAACACATATACAAGAAATATCCTTGGAGCAGCAGGGTTGTATATTCAAGAATTACAAGCAGAAATTGCAAAACTGAAAGGTAAAAATTAATTATGAAAGTAGAAGAGTTAATTAAACAATTAAAAAAATGCAATCCCGATGCGGATGTTGAAGTTATCGATATTGAAGGCAATTGTCTATTTGTTTACCACTTGATTTATGTAAAATTTGCCAATCATAATCTTGTTCGTATTTGTGTGGATTTTTCCATTTACCTAAATCTCTGATTGAAACATTTATTGTATTGCCATAATCTTCAATTCTAAAATCGCTACGTCTAAGAGAGCCATCAGTCGTAACATTACGAAGTAAGCTAGTTTGCAAATCGAAAACGGTGCTATCCATAGACATTTTAGCTTTTGTTCTTCTTGGGTCTTTTTCTTTCTTTTCGGGTTTTATTCCGTTCTTTTTGTTTTCTGCACGTTTTGCACGAGCTTTAGCAAGAGCTTCCAGACGGAATGGGTGGATATTATACAAATGAAGGTCATGCCAAGCTGATGTAACAGATTCCGGATATTGGTCTTTAAGTATGGAAATTGTCTCAGGTTCAGCTTTGAGATTGATATATAAAGTTTCATTCAAATAAAAAATTACCCCAAACCATTTATTATTTGACTTGTGTCGTAAAATAGGAATTTTGCCATATCTCATATCTTTTTTAAAAGGATACGTTTCAACAGCATCTTCATTAATTAAACACTTTTTTATTAATTCTTGTTCATTCATATATTCAACATACTACAAAAAGAAAGGAAAATAATATGAGTATTTTATCATTTATCAAAAATTGGAAAGACTTCAGCACTATTTGGGCTATAATTCAACCATTTATTCTAAAACTGATTAAAAAGAAAGTTCCGACAACGATTACAAAACTCTACGAAAATCTTGCAAAATATACACAGCCTGCGATAGATAGCTTGTTTAAATTAAAAGGAAAAATCCAAAACTCTCCGAACGAACTTGACGATTATTGTTTTAATCAAGGCGTTAATGCGATTGAATCATTTGTTGCTATTGGAACAGTTGGGGTTTTGAATGATAAAAACGCTATAACCCTCTTTATGAAAGGCTTTGAAGAAATGTTAAAACAACTTGAACCAAAAGAGATTTTGATTTATGGAAACAAACTGAGCGAACTTGACGGATATAAAAACCTCCGTTGGTTCGAGCCGTACATGAATAAATTTAAGAAAGCGAGGTCATAATGGGTGGTCGTGGTTCAGGTGGTGGTAGAAGCGGAAAAGCATCTGCTGGTGGTGGAACAATGAAAAAAGATGAATTGATAAATTTATACAATAACATTTCAGGAAATCCGTCATACACGGTTGAAGAGAGAGTTCGTGCAATGTCATCAATAAAAAAAGAAATTGATAATATTGATGCCAAAGAAAAACCAAAAGAAAAAACAACTCAAGAAAAGAGACTGACGCCTTATTTGTAAAACGCCTGCAATATATGCCGGGAAAATTATTAGTTAAAAGCGATAACCCAATATACCAACCA
>CAKUZO010000111.1 GCA_934717895.1 uncultured Candidatus Melainabacteria bacterium
CCTTGGAATAATCATTGGTGTTAGTGCTGTTATCATAATGCTTGCAGTCGGAACCGGTGCGAGTGAAAAAGTTCAAAAAGATATGGAATCTATGGGCAGTAACATCTTAACAATCCGTTCTGCTTCTGCAAAATCAGGCGGCGTCAGAATGGGTATGGGAACTCGTCCAACTTTGACTCTGAAAGATGCAGCAGCAATTGAAAAAAATGCTCGTGGAATTTCAGCGGTTTCATCTGTTAGTTCCGAGGGCAAACAATTGACTTATGGAAATCAAAACTGGTCAACTACTGTATATGGCACAGATCCTCAATACTTTTACATAAAGAACTACGAAGTTGAATCAGGTCGAGGTTTTGTACCGGAAGATATAAAAAATTCGGCAAAAGTCGCTGTAATTGGCTCTACTGTTGCATCAGAATTATTTGGCGATTTGGATCCGATAAATAGAATTATGAGAGTTGGCGGAATTCCGTTTAAGATTATTGGAACTTTGAAATCAAAGGGAAGTATGGGCCCAATGGATCAAGACGATTTGATTTTTATCCCGATTACAACGGCACAGAAAAAAGTTTTTGGAACAGATTTTCCAGGAACTGTTTCTATGATTGTTGTTAAAGGCTCAAATCCGGACGACGTTTCGACTGCGGAAGCTGATATTGAAGAACTTTTAACCGCACGTCATAAAATTGGAAAAAATCAGACAAAAGATTTTGAAATCCGAAATTCTGCGGAGTTTCAAGAAAAAATGAAGTCTACCGTAAAAACTTTTGCGATTTTGCTGGCGTCAATTGCCTCTGTTTCACTTTTGGTCGGAGGAATCGGAATTATGAATATTATGCTAGTTTCGGTTACAGAAAGAACAAAAGAAATTGGTATTCGTATGGCAATTGGAGCAAAACCCTCAGATATTCGAATTCAATTTTTAATAGAATCTTTTTTACTTTCAATAATAGGCGGTTTGATTGGAGTATTTATCGGAATTGTCGGCGCGCAAATTATACAACTTACGGGCATAATGAATGTTTCTATATCAATGTTTTCAATCATTTTATCGCTCGGCTTTTCCGGTGCAATAGGTGTTTTATTCGGGTATTATCCGGCGTACAAAGCTTCTTTACTTAACCCAATTGACGCTCTTAGATACGAATAATTCAAATTTTTAGTTGATAAAAAATGAAATAAGCTTGTTTTTTTATTTCAAATACTTCTGCAAAATCAGTTTTTTCAATGCGTTTGAATAGACGGCTTTTGGCTCGATTGCAAGAACCTTATCTAGCGTTTCGATTGCCCCTTTGTAGTCCTCTAATTTCTTCTGTACTGTGGCTTTGTAGTACAAGGCGTCAATAAATTTCGGATCAAGTTCAATCGCTTTATCAAAATCAGAAATTGCAGATTTCAATTTGTCATTATCTGCCTCTTTATCCGCCAAAATCACTTGTGCACGATTGAAATATGCATCAATCATTTTATGATTTAATTCAACTGCTTTTGTGTAATTTTCATAAGCCGGTTCAAGTTCTCCAAGATGGTGAAAAACAATCGCCATAGAAAAATATGGCATCGCTTCATCTGGGTTAAGTGCAATCGCCTTATCCAGTGAATGGAGTGCCTCATCGAATTTTCCTTCGTTTGTTTCAGAAATTCCTTTATCTAAATAAAATTTGTAGTCGTGTTCCATAATAAACCTCTTTTTTACAAAATTCTATCCAAAACAAAAGTCGTTTACAATATCTGAAAACTCGGCTATAATTAAATTATGAATATTCTTTTCATAACCGATTTATATCCTGTAAAAAGTGACGAAACAACAACTCCTCGCACACTTTTGGCATTTGCCGAAGAATGGAAAAAAATGGGGCATAATGTTGATATTTTAAAGCCAAATTTTATTCTTAATTCATTTTTGCGTGGAAAACCGTTTTATAAATCCGGTCAATACGAAGACGTTTTCAATGTCAATTATTGGACACCTTTCCTTGGTAATGTAAAATCAAAACTGCCCAATTTACCAAAATATGACATTGTTGTCGCTCACATGCCATCTGGCATACTTTTTGCAGATAAGTTCGGTTTGCCTTTTGTTGCAGGAATTCATAATTCCGATATTGAAGTTTTGACAAATCCGTTATACAAAATCCATTTTAAACCCAGATTGGAAAAAGCTTTAAAGAATGCAAAAGCAATAGCTTGTCGCTCGTTTGTTTTGCAAGACAAACTGTTAAAACTATATCCGGAATTTGAGGAAAAAACTTTTGTTGCGCTGTCTGGTATTGATGAAAAGCTGTTAGATGAAACGAACCATTCACTATTCACTACTCACTACTCATCAATAAAAATCATCACTTGTGCTCACTTCAAAAAACGAAAAAATATTGACAAAGTTATTAAAGCTTGTAAGGGGCTTGAAGGTTTTGAGCTGACAGTGATTGGAGATGGTAAAGAACGCAAAAACCTTGAAAAGATTGATAAAAACGTGATTTTTACAGGACGTTTACCACATGATGAGGTTATGGCAAAAATGCGTGAGAGTGATGTTTTTGTACTGCCTAGTGTGGGTGAAACCTTTGGTATGGTTTATTTAGAGGCAATGGTAAGTGGCTGTATTACTGTCTGT
>CAKUZO010000112.1 GCA_934717895.1 uncultured Candidatus Melainabacteria bacterium
GTCTTTGCAGAATTTGTTTAAGAAAAATGGCTCACCAAGGTCTATTACCTGGTGTTACAAAAGCAAGCTGGTAGTGCCGAAGGCATTCTCCCATTAAGCTGTTGTGAGATTTGCAAGAGTAATGTGTGGAGTAGTGCCACTTCGCAATCATTGTGTTTGGGTTTGGTAATACAATTCAAACTCCGTAGTGAAGTGGAATTTGATGAGTCGTAACAATTAAAATAAAATATATAAATAACCAAAAGACCGAGGGATGCGGTCTTTTTTGGTGTTTAATTTTAAAAGGCGCTAGGACATTAGGACGTTAAGGCGTTAAGTTCGAAACAGAAGCAATTCACGTCATTCTGAGCGATTAGCGAAAGAATCTAGTTGATAAAGCAGCTAAGCAGCTAGGAAGCGAGGCAGCTAAGCGGAATTTAGAAGTAGGGCGGGGTACCACCCCCGCCGACATTAGTCTTGTTATTCTCTTATTAATTTATTAACTTTTCCCCTTAACAAAGTATAGACAAAACCCAAAAACAAAGTTATAATAACACATGTACACAGTAAAAAAGAAAGTGAGCTTTGTGTGAAAAATTTATTAAGAAGAGCTGTCGGGGGGGGGGCAATAGACGTTGGCTGATTTGGAAGCAAGGAAAGCTGCCTTTACCTTGGCAGAAGTTCTCATCACCCTTGGCATAATCGGTGTTGTTGCTGCACTTACATTGCCGGTAGTTATCCAAAATTATAGAAAATCAGTAATTGAAACATCTGTTAAGAAATTTTATACAAGTATAAATCAAGCAATAATTATGTCAGAACGTGGCAATGGTGATAAAGAAAGTTGGTCTAGAACAGCCTGGGACGCAGATGCTTCGCCATTTTGGGACAAGTATTTTGATAAATACATGATTACTATAAAACGAACAAAAACTCGTGATGGCAAAAATACTATATTTGTTTTTTCAGATGGAAGTGGATTAAAAATAAATTCATCAGATTTTTTCTGGTGCGTGAAAGCTGACTATGTAAATGATTATTATAAATATGCTAAATCAGCACAATGTATGTTGTTTGGTTTTTATCCAAATTATTCTGTTACTGGGCGTGATTGTGTAGTTGCAAATTACAGAGGGAAAGGTGTTGAGCCTTATATACAGAGTGATATGAATTGCCAAAGAATAAATGATCCCGAATATTTGTGTAGTGGTATTTATCATGAGTGTTATCATTCAAAAGCCCTTCAAATAAACGGTTGGAAATTCCCTAAAAATTGTAAGCTCAGTCGTTAATGTTAATGTTTCGTAATTAACTTCTTGCAAATTTGCCTGTTTCATGCTAATATCAACTTGTCAGACTATCGAAAGACGTTCCCAAATGTGGAGCAAAAATTAATTCGACAAGTGACGAGTAGATTGGATACTGCTGATAAAGATCAGTAAGTCCGCAAGAGTAAAGGAATATATTATGTCAATGACAGATCCGATAGCAGATATGCTAACAAGAATCAGAAATGCTAGTATGGTTGCTCACGAAACAGTTTCTATGCCTGCTTCTAAATTGAAAGAACAATTAGCTAAATTGTTGAAAGAAGAAGGTTTCATTTCTGATTACATCGTTAAAGCTGATGGTAAGTTCAATGTTCTTGAAATTACTTTGAAATACGATGCTAAACATAAACCTATTATTACTAAATTAGAAAGAATTTCTAAACCAGGTTTGAGAAATTACAGCAAAGCGAAAGACCTTCCAAAAGTATTGGGTGGTATGGGTATTGCTATTGTTTCTACAAGCAAAGGTCTATTAACAGACAGAAAAGCTCGTAAAGAAAACATCGGCGGCGAAGTTCTTTGCTACGTATACTAGGAGCGTAGCCGCTCCACCCACCCATCAGGTGTTGGAACTTGGAGAAAGGCAAATGACTTCGTAAGTTGCATAGCCACTCCACCTACCCATCAGGTGTTGAGTCTTGGAGAAAGGTCTATGACTTCGCAAAAAGGTGAGTATTGTATGAGTTGAAACTATGTTTATATTTGTGCGAAGCACCGATTTGAACTTTTCACTTCTCACTATTCACTTTTCACAAAATCCAAACATAATTGGTAGAAAAGTTTGGAAAAAGTACATAATATACCAAAAGGAGAAAATTAAAATGTCACGTATTGGTAAAAAACCTATCGAAATTCCTAACGGAGTTGAAGTAAAAATAGATGGACATGTTGTTACAGTTAAAGGACCTAACGGGACTGAAACAGTTACTGTTAGACCTGAAATTGCTGTAAAAATCGAAGACAATCACGTTGTATTGTCAAAAGTTGGCGATTCAAGAGAAACTGACGCTTTGTTCGGTTTGTTCAGAACTTTGATTGCTAACGCAGTTCATGGTGTAACTCACTTGTTCGAAAAGAAATTGGAAATCCAAGGTGTTGGTTACAGAGCTAGCATGGAAGGTAAAAACTTAAACCTTGCATTGGGTTATTCTCACCCTGTAATCGTTGAACCGCCAGAAGGTATTACAATTTCTGTTGAAGCTAACACAAAAATTTCTGT
>CAKUZO010000113.1 GCA_934717895.1 uncultured Candidatus Melainabacteria bacterium
TCATAAGGTTTTAGATGTTCTTTTTTTAATGTAAAAGTAAATTCTCCATCTTGTGAAAAATCCATAAGATTGAGGTTTTTAATATAATCCGGTGTTTTTTCGTAAACACTTTTGAAAAGTTCGTTTTCCAACTCTACATTTGATGTTTTCATATATTTCTCTCCTTAATAATAGTTATAATATATATTAAAAACTTGTAATGTGCAAATTTTATATATATAATAATGTTATTAGACTTAAAGGAGAGAAAACGTGTTCTGGGATAAAGATAAAAATTACACACGTAGAACAGCAGATGAATACAATGTTTGGAGAACTATTTTCCAATTCATTATTTGCAGAATTTTTTACATGATTAGATGTAAATTAATTTACAGACTAAAAGTTGAAGGGTTGGAAAATGTTCCGAAAGATAACGCATATATTGTTTGTCCAAATCACTTGTCAACTCTTGATCCACCGATGATTGCAGGAATTTTACCGAGAAGAATATCGTTCATGGCAAAAAAAGAGTTGTTTGATATTCCGTTTATCAGATGGTGGATTGATTGGCTTGGAACTTTTGCTGTAAATAGAGAAAGCCTTGGACCATCTACTATTAAAACAGTTATGGAAATTAAAAAAAGTAATTGGGTTTTCGGAATTTTTCCACAAGGCACAAGAGGCGTTCCGGGAACTATAACAGGGGTAACAGAAGGTTTTGCAAAACTTGCTAAAATTACAAAATGTGCTGTTTTACCGATAGGTATAGTCGGGACGCAAGAGGCAAGACATTTGCCGTTTACAGGACACGTTGTCGTAAAAATCGGGAAACCTATTCCTTATAACAAAGATCCGGAAGTCGTCAGACAAGAATGGATAAGACAAATTCAGGAATTAACAGGGTTTGAATATGTGGAACCGCAAGAAAACGTAGGAGCTGGCGATGAACAAAGAGCGTAATTATAACAGAAGATATCCGAACGAATATAATATTTTCAGAACGATGTTTTACATGGCGTTTTTATATTTTGTCGTAATTCCGTTCATGAAGATTTTTTATGATTGTAAAATATCAGGACGTGAAAACCTTCCAACAAAGGCAAAAAGTGGAAAATTTATTTATACCGCAAACCATGTTTCACACTTTGATCCGCCTATGGTAACAATGGCATGTGGCAGGCCGATTGCTTATATGGCTAAAAAAGAATTATTCCAAAAAGGTGACAAGTTTGAATGGCTTGTAAAACGTCTTGGAGCATTTGCAGTTGACAGAACCAAACCTGAAATTGCAACTTTTAAAACAGTAAAAGATATTTTGTCTACAAGCTGGTCGCTAGGTGTGTTTCCGCAAGGTGGCATTAGACCTTACGGCTCAGATATTAATGATTTGAAAAAAGGCTTTATTGTGATTGCAAAAAACGCAAAGGCTGATATTGTTCCTGTTGCAATTGGAGAATTCACGGGCTATCCGAAATTGAAACCGTTTACAAGACGAAAAGTTCGCTTGCACGTTGGCAAACCTATTTCTTACAAATTGAGTCCGGAAGAAATTACTTATGAGTGGTGCAAGCAGATAACAGAATTTGCTGATTATACAAATTCGGCTCAAAAACCGGAAAAAGATGTCACAAATGTTTAAACCAAAATTTATAAGATTAAAAATGGCACTTTCTAAGGTGTCATTTTTTTATTTTTAATAACTATTATAAGATAATTAATTTTTCCTTAAGAAAATTAATTTTTTTCGAAATCCGTTATATAAATATATATGTAGACTAATTAGGAGAAAAGGAGAGAAAATCATGTTAAAACCATTAGGTGACAGAATTGTTATTAAAGTTGTTGAAGATACAGAACAAACATCAGGCGGTATTTTTATTCCTGACAGTGCAAAAGAAAAACCTCAAAAAGGTGAAGTTGTAGCTGTTGGCGTTGGTAAAATGAACGAAAAAGGCGAAAGAGAACCTATGGACGTTAAAGTTGGTGATGTAGTTCTTTATGCAAAATATGCCGGAACTGATATCAAAATGGACGGCGTTGAATACAAAATCTTGTCTGTAAAAGACGCATTGGCAGTGATTGAGTAGAAGTGAAAAGTGAAAAGTAAGAAGTGAAAAGCCCATTTAGTTCGCTTCGCTCATTAGTTGCTTTGGTGCATAGCACCTTTAAAGGACTTTTCACGTTTCACGTCTCACTTTTCACAATGGTAAGGAGAAATAAAAATGGCAAAACGTATAGTATTTAATGAAGAAGCCAGAAAGGCTCTTTTGAATGGTATAGATG
>CAKUZO010000114.1 GCA_934717895.1 uncultured Candidatus Melainabacteria bacterium
AATAAATTTGAGGCACTTAAAGAATATGCTAACAAATATAACGTTAATTGGGGATTTGTAAGAGATTATGATAAAAATGATTCACTTTATCTATGCAATACTGAATATACAGAAGATATGGAAAATGATGATTGGATTTTGTTAAAAGAAATATTTAAATAAGTATTTCTTTATAAAAAAATAAGAGGTGGTAATAAATGAATTTAAAACATGTTTATCAAAGTAATTTGAGTAATAATAAAAAATATTTTTTAACACTTATCAATAAATATAAATCGAATGACTTATTGTCATTAAATATAAATATATTTTCTGGTAGGCAAATATTAGAAGAAATATTATTAGAGTGTAAAAGCAATAAATTATCTAATAAAATAAATAACGAATTTTTAACAAAAAAAATTGATATCCTTATAAGAACAAATTGTTTAGTTGATGAAGTCCAAAGGAGAAACTTAAATTATATAAAAGAAAAAATTTTTGGAAAAAATTCAGAATTAGTATATTCCCTATCCAGTGAAATAAAAAAAAGTTTTTGCTCAAAAAAATATTTTGATAAGCTTATTGATAACCTTAAAATTTCTCTTGAAGATGAAGAAAATGATAAGTCTAAAGATATTAAAATTATTCTTGATAATATTTTTATCGAATTATTTAATAAAGGATATTCTATAAAACAGGTGGCTGAAAAAATAAATAATCTTTTTGCTACCGCGTCTTATGATGAGAATGATGAGTATAATGAGCCTAAAACTTTATTCCCAACTTATTTTATAAATGATATATCTGATCCACTTAAATTAACTAAATATATTAATAATTTAAGTTTTAAGGATAGAATTAACTATATAAAAAAATTTTATACAATAAAAATGAAAACATATTACTTAATTATACCTATCAATGGTATAAAACTTACAAATAATCTTGTCAAATGCAATAAAGACATTTGCTTGTATAATCCAAAATTTATTGATCCTTTTTCTATAAAAAATGAAAAATTGACACTTAGGGAAGACGAATTTAATATAAATTATGAAAATTGTTCCAATGCCTGTGTCAAAATTAATGCTTTTAATTATGGAAGTGCTTATAAAAATGGCATGAAAAAAATTGATAATTATGTTAATATTTTAAAACTCTTATCGCAAGATAATAACTTAAATGTAATAGAAAATTATAAGGTGTTATTAGATGAGAAAAAAAGAGTAACAGCATTTGCCTCATCCTCCTATAGTAATGATTTTAGTAAAAGAGAATTTGAAAGAAATATTCATCCTCTTAATGAAGAAGATATCTTTAACGATAAAGAGGTTAAAAAGTTAAATAAAAAGGTAGAAAACATAATTAGAATAGATGAAGAAAATCAAAGCAATACACAAATTATATTACTAAATTCTATAAAAAAATATTCTGAAGGATTAGAAAATAAAAATACTCAAGAAGCAATATTAAAGTTTTGGTCATCTATAGAAAGTTTATTTGATAATAATTTTAAAATCATTAACCAAAATGGAAAATTTGAAACTATACAAGAAGTTTTATCTGCTTACATGACATATTCATCAAGGTATTTACCATTACATGAATTATATAATGATTTAGCTATAGCAACAAATCTACACTTCAGTAATCCAAAACATAGAAATATTAATAGTATTTTAGATATACCAGAAAGCTTACTGAAAAAAATCCATTTATTTGAACTATCAACTGATTCGTTTTCTTTATATCCGTTAATAAAATATAATAAAGAAATTCAGGAACACTTAGATGATTATTATTATTTACCAAAAGTTAAGAATCTTGATAAATATTTTAATGATAAAGACTATTCTTCAAAAATGGTTAATGACAGAAAAAAAGACTATGAATCAAATTTAGTTATCATTTATAGATTAAGAAATCAAATAATACATAATGCATTGAGCAATGATATTACTACAGAATTCTATTTGCCTTTATTAAAACGAATTGCTAACTTCTTTTTAAATGCTGTTCTTGATGAATACATAAACAATAAGAATTTAACAATTGATGAAATAATATTAAAAATATATTCGAAATCTATTTTATATATAAAAAATACTGAAAAAAACTCTTTATTAAAACTGCTATTTTAAATAAAAAAACGTAAATTTTTAGACTAAAGTTCGCATTTTTGCCAACTTTTTTCTTTTTCAGATTTATTGCCGGATTTAAGTCATT
>CAKUZO010000115.1 GCA_934717895.1 uncultured Candidatus Melainabacteria bacterium
CGTTAGAAATTAACCAAATCAGACCTAATTTACAAGAATATAAATTAAATAATGGCAAATCATTGTATGTATTAGCAGAAGGTGGTTTAGTAAATCTTGTTGCAGCAGAGGGACACCCTGCAAGTGTTATGGATATGAGTTTTGCAAACCAAGCATTAGGTATCGAATTTTTGGTAAAAAATTACGGAAAATTAGAAAAGAAGATGTATACACTTCCTCATGAGGTTGATGTAAAAATTGCAGAGTTGAAATTAAAATCAATGGGGATATCAATTGATACATTGACTCCTGAACAAGAAGAGTATTTGCATAGTTGGAATTTCTAAAAAAAATAATAATTAACACAAAACACGAACTTTCTGAAAATTCAGAGGTTCGTGTTTTTTCAACTTTTTTAACTTTTGCGTCGGGGACGTAACTTAACCTAAAATAACCTAAATAACAAAATACAATAAAGCGAACATAACGCATAGGGATAATGAACTTAAAACAAACCAAGTATGCATTACGGGGTGTTGATATGCCCAAATTTCTTTAATTGTTGCGGTTGCATTTTCAATTGTTTGCATCTTTCTTCTCCAAAAACTATAAACATTTTCTGATCGGTCAAATTTTTTAACCTCACATTATAATAATACTTATTAATCATTTTTGGGCATCACCTAATCGGTTGATTATTTATAATCTTTAAGGTAATATACAGTTATGCATAATGTAGAACTTTTAATGCCTGCGGGCAATTTGGAAAAATTGGAATATGCCGTTAGATACGGTGCTAATGCGGTTTACCTTGGTGTGGTAGACTTTTCTTTGCGTGCTATGAGAAAAGGTTCGCTTATTACGATGGATAATCTTAAACAAGCGGTTGATTTGGCTCATTCTCTTGGTGCAAAGGCTTATGTAACGATAAATATTTTTGCGTTTAATAACGACATCAAGCAGTTAGAAGCTTGTATTGACAGGTTTAAGGACGCAAATCCTGATGCGTTTATTGTTAGTGATTATGGAATTTTTAATCTTATAAAAAGAAATATTCCGGAAGTGCCAATTCACGTAAGTACTCAGACAAATACCTTGAACTATGAGAGCGTTAAGTTTTGGCGTGATTTGGGTGCGACAAGATGTATTTTGGCAAGAGAATTGCCGATTGCAGATATTGCGGAAATCAGAAAACAGGTTCCGGATATTGAGCTTGAATGCTTTATTCACGGCGCTCAATGTGTGTCTTTCTCCGGAAGATGTTTACTTAGCGATTACTTCTCAAAAGGTGAGAGAAAGGCAAATCACGGAAATTGCTCACAGCCTTGTCGTTGGAGCTATCGTTTGGTTGAAGAAACACGCCCTAACGAATATTTAGAAATTAATCAAGATGGAAGAGGCTCTCACATTTTGAGTCCTAAGGATTTGTGCTTGGTTAAACAACTTTCACAAATGATTGATGCCGGCGTGGATTCTTTTAAGGTTGAAGGCAGGACAAAGAGTCTTTATTATGTTTCTGCTGTTGCAAAGACGTATCGTCAGGCAATTGATGAGGTTTTGAAAAATCCGTCTGCTGATATGGAAAAATATTTTTTGGAACTTCAAAAAGTTGGAAACCGTGGCTATACAACCGGTTTTGCACTGGGTGATAATAATGGCGAAAGTTACAGCTATGATATCTCAAAAGGCTTAGCTGGTGCTGATTTCTTGTGCGAATTTCGTTCTGAGGAAAGAAATATTACAATTCCGTCTGATTACCACTTGGTAAAAGTAAAAAATAAAATGTTGTTGGGCGATGAAGTTGAAATTATTACGCCTGATGAACAATTTATTGCTAAGGTGGAAGGTATCAAAGACGGTGATGGAGAGGATTTGGAACTCGGAAATACAAACGCCGATGTCTATATTAAGTTCTCTCAAAGTCCGAAAGATACGAAGTATGCACTTGTAAGAACCGTTGGAATAAAAACATGTTTTTAAAACCTGATTATGATTTAAAAAATATATTTGAAATTGATTTAGAAGATTTGAAATCACAAGGAATTAAGACTTTGTTGTTTGATTTAGACAGTACTTTGATGGGCTCAAAGACCGGATTTTATACTGATGAAGTTCTTGCTTGGCTTGAAAAAGTTCGACGCGATTTTTTTGTTGGTGTTGTTTCAAACAATAATAACCCTGTTTATATGGAAAAAGTTCGTGCTTGTTCTGATTTTCCGAT
>CAKUZO010000116.1 GCA_934717895.1 uncultured Candidatus Melainabacteria bacterium
ATATCCAGTTACGTAACTATCACTTCTTCCATAGCCATCAATTATTTTGGGTGGTTTGGTCGCATTTCCCCTATAAATACCACTTTTTCCAATTCTATTAATAAAATTCTGATTAATACTTGTTTCTTTAGAATATCCTCTTGCTATTTGTCTCAATACTTCTTTAAATGATTTTTGATTAGATATGGATTTTACGCTTTCTTTTGATAATTTGCTCATCATTTTTGCGAATGCGAAGTTTTTACCATATTGTATCTCACATGTTGATACTCTTGAAAAAAATTTTGAATCTTCAAACATTTGTATTAAAAGTTGTGTGGTTTCTTCTTTTGTAGAATTTTTCGGAATGTATGACATATAATCAGGCATTTTACAATGCTCACTTAGTAATACATTTTCCAATCTTTTCTGTAAAGATTTAATTTTTTGAACAGGATTGATTTCGAAGTTTGTTCTTGTTAACGGTTTCGTTTTTAGTCCTAAGGACCCTATTGAACGAACTTCATTCAAAGCCTTAACGTAAGTTTTATTAACTTGCGTTAAGCCTTTTTTGCCAAGTATTAAAACTGATTTTATCCCCATAAAATATCCTAATTTTCCCGCTGTTTATATAAAAAATTCTTTTTGGGAAAAATTGTCTAAATGTTACAAAATCTTACAAAGCTAATTTGGTTATTACGTTACCATTTATTTATTTCAGGGCTAATAATTCCATTATTTAAAATCAAAAATTTTGAAAATTATTGTGCTCGTGGGTTTATTGGTAACTTTTTTAGTATTAATAAATAACATTTTGCGGAATAATTTCATTTAGCATGTAGAAAGAGCCGCATACAATTTTTAGACAGTTTTGCGGCAATTCTTCAAGCGATGTGAATTTATGTGACGGAAACTCACAAGTAGTCTGCAATTCTTGAATTGTGCAAGAATTTGGATTGTTGAAATGATAGAAATAAATTTCGTCACCTTGTGAAAATAAAATTTCCATCATTTGTTTGTAATCCTTGTTTTTTAAACAGCCGAAAACAAAGCAGCGGCGTTCGTTCGGGTAATAGAAATCTAAGCTTTCACGAAGTGCAATTGCTCCGTTAGGATTATGCGAAGCATCAATTATCAAATTATTTTCGCATAACTGAAATCTGCAAGGGTGTTTAACTTCTCTCAATGCCTTTTGGATTAGTTGTTCCGGAATTTGTTTAAACAAGAATCTAACTGCTGCAAGTGCAAGTGATAAATTAGCTTGTTGGCAGGTTCCCTTTAATGCTAAATTGTTTGTGTCTTCAAATGGGGCAACCATCACAAACAAAGAATTTAATTCGTCAGCTCTATCTTTAATCTCTTCGTAACCTTCTGAGGTAAAAATAGGGCAATCAGGTTTAATAATTCCGGCTTTTTCAAATGCAATTTTAGAACGAGTATTCCCAAGGCGTTCAGTATGATCCAAGTCAATATGAGTAATAATGGAACAAAGATTTTTCTTTATAACATTTGTAGCGTCAAAACGTCCGCCTAAACCAGTTTCTAATACTACGACATCAACGTTTTTATCAGAAAAATACTTAAACATAACAGCAGTTAAAATTTCAAATTCTGTAAGATGAATTTTGTTTTTGTCGGCTAATTCGCAAATATTAAATACATATTTGGCAAAATCGTCTTCTGAAATTCTGCAACCATTTATTTGAATTCGTTCTGTATAATTAAATATATGCGGGCTTGTATAAAGTCCGACTTTAATTCCGGCTTGGTCCAAAATAGTTGCAATAATTGCGCAAACAGAACCTTTCCCGTTTGTACCTGCAACGTGAATGCATTTTAGATTGTCTTGCGGATTTCCTAAAAGCTCTAAGATGGCAGAAATTCGTTCAAGTCCCAAATTTATATAAAACTTTCCTTGTGAAGTTAGTAGTTTAACCGCATTGTCATATGTTTTTTCCATACAACAAGATTAAATCAAACATAGACTATGTTCAATAAGTCAATTTGTTGACAAAAAACGATGTCTTCAATAAAAAAGACATCGTTTTTTTATAATTTATCAAAATTAAATTTGATTAGCAGCAAGAGCAAGCTTCGCAATTGCAAGCAAGAGCTTCTTTGGCTTCTTCCAATCTAACTTTAATACGTCCGTCAACGGCAATTCCTTCACCTGTTGTTTCAGAAATTAACAATGGGTTAATATCTAA
>CAKUZO010000117.1 GCA_934717895.1 uncultured Candidatus Melainabacteria bacterium
GGTAAAGGCGTATCATTTATGGAAAACAATGCCGGATGGCATGGAAAAGCTCCGAATAAAGAAGAGTTTGAGCAGGCAATGGTAGAATTAGGTTAAGCTATGATAATTGATAATTTAAAAAATATCGAAAAATACAAAGAGGTTTCTCCAAAGGTTGCTGATTTTTTGAAAACGCTTTCAAAAGACACACCTGTCGGACATTATGAGATAGAAGACGGAACTTTTGCAAATGTTGACGTTTACACGACAAAATTGCACAAGGATTGTAAACTTGAAGCTCATAAAAATTATATTGATATACAAATGCTTTTAGATGGCGTTGAAGAACTTGATTATACGGCAGTTGAGGGGCTGAAAGTTAGTGAAGCTTATGATAAAAATAGAGATGTAATGTTTTTTGAAACCCCTCAAAAATCTCTTGATACAGTAATTTTACAAGGAGATAAGTTTGCCTTTATTTATCCGCACGAAGCACATCAACCGCAAATGGCTCAGAATGTAAAACCTAGTGAGGTTAAGAAGGTTGTTGTTAAGATAAGAGTATAAGTAGGGCTTCCAATTTGTAAAAATTGATAACTTTTTTAATGTTTAATAGCAATCTGTAAAAATATTTATAATTTTTTTATTGCAATTCTTTTGAAAAATGCTATAATTATTGCAAGAGGAGATTGTGACATGGCAGGCTTTATTGATAGTTATAAAAAAGTCTTTGAAAATAAGAAAGCGCATTTGTATATTCTTTTGTTTGCTTTTGTTTGGTCTATTTTGTCGATGTGGTATGATTCCATTTTTAGCACAAGTATGAGTGTTAAGACTAATCCTATTGATATGATTTTTAATATAGCTGTCGGACTTTATAGTTTACAATTTTTGCATAACGCCATACATAATGTTAATAATAGTGTTCTTCCATCATTCAAGGGGTTTCCGCCAAATGCAATATGGGGATATATTTGTCTTAATATTGTGTGGGGCTTTTATGCGTTTTTAGTTGCTGTTTTATGTGTAATTTCATACGTATGGACGCATTCTTTTATATTGCCAACTATTATTTTGATTGCGTTGTTACTAATTTCAGTTTTTATGAACTTTTTTTATATTGCGTTTGCGGAAGATTTTTGTTTTAAAGATTTGTGGAAATTACCATTAATCTTTAAGTTTGCAAAAGCCGCTTGGAAAGAAACTTATATCAAAATTATAATTTTTAGTTTGTTTAGTTTGGGAATTGCAATCTGTTATGTCCTATTGTATTGTGGTTTTCAGTTGATTGGGCTTGACACAATGTGGGCAGTTTTTAAAGATGTGTATGTAATAGATATTCTTATGAATACTTTTGCCGCATACTTTGTAGTTGTTACTTGGTCTTTGGCATTTCCGTATTCTTTGCTTTCTGTTTACAATGGCTCTATTAGACCAGTATTGAGAGAGGATTTTATAAATGTCGAGAATGCTTAGTGCTGTTAGAATATTGTTTAGTGGTAAAGAATTTTTGGATAAACAGCTTTGCTTGTTCTCGGTATGTGGTTTGTTAGGGTTAATGACAGGATATTTAGCATTATGGCAAGAAAATTATATTGAATTGACTTTATTTCAAAAAATTTTGTTTGTTGTTTTGGTTGCGATTTTTGAATTGTTTGTCGTTGGATACGAAGTTTTATTTTTGCAAAAAAGAGAACTTCCTGATATTAATATAGAAGTTTTTAAAGTTGCAACAAAAAAAATCCCGTTGATAGTCTGGGGAGTTTCTTTTATTTTTCATCTGTTAGGTGCTTTTTCTAAATATACTTATTTTTCAGCTTGTGCTTTGATTGTATTAGGAATTCCTTTAACAATGGCTCTTGCCGGTTTTTCTTATGAATTTTCAACGGATAAAGTTATAAATGTATTTAAAAATCTTAAATTGAAAGACTATTTGTTATTGCTTTTGAAACGTATTTGGGTTGTCATTGCCAGTTATCTTTTGGTTTTTGGTGTAGTCTTTGTAATTAGTGTGATTTTCGGTGTTATTATAGGTTTTCATCTTAAAGGCGATCTAAGTGCTTGGGCATTTTGGGTATCTTCGCATCAACAAGTTATCGCAAAGCTCTCTGTGTTTCTAATGTCAATATTATTGAGTTATAGTATGTTTTTAGGAACGTTGGCTTGGGATTATGAG
>CAKUZO010000118.1 GCA_934717895.1 uncultured Candidatus Melainabacteria bacterium
GAAGTGAGCGATATGGACTTTTCACTTCTCAATTTTCACTTCTCACCTTCAACCTATTTTCTCCACTTTTTCTTTCAACTCTAACACCTCATATTTAAGTCTGTTGAGTTCGCATTTTACAGGATCCGGAATTCTGTTGTGCATCAAAACTCCGTTTTTATCCATAATTTTTTGATGAACTACACGCCCCGGAACGCCCACAACTGTTGAGTATTCAGGAACGTCTTCCACCACAACGGAACCGGCACCTACTCGTACATAATTGCCTAATGTAATATTTCCAAGCACTTTGGCTCCTGCTCCGACAATCACGTTGTTGCCCAAAGTCGGGTGACGTTTTCCGTGCTCCTTGCCTGTTCCGCCAAGAGTAACTTGTTGGTAAATCAATACATCATCGCCGATTATTGTTGTAGCACCGATTACGACGCCTTCTCCATGATCGATAAAAAATCTTCTGCCGATTTTTGCAGCAGGGTGAATTTCTATCCCTGTGATAATTCTTGTGATGTAAGAAATTACACGTGGAATAAGCGGAATGTGCCATTTGTAGAGTCTATGCGCAAATCTGTAAGCAATCAAAGCGTGCAAGCCGGGGTAGCAAAGGATTACCTCCAACAAATTGTCTGCGGCAGGGTCTTTGTCGTAAATTACTTGAATATCTTCTTTTACTTTTGTTATGCCACGTTTGATGATTTTGAACATGATTTCTCCGAGTGAGAAGTGAGATATGAAAAGTGAAAAGACCGTTACAGGTGCTATCGCACCAAAATAGTTTATCGAACGAAGTGAGCGATATGGACTTTTCACTTCTCACTTCTCACTTTTCACTTTTCACTTAAATTAATTTCGCAAATTTTCTTTTACCTGCTTGCAATACTACTGCTTCTGCAAGGTCGAATGTATAAGCCATGTCGGTGATTTTTTCACCATTAACTTTTACACCGCCACCTTGAATTAGACGTTTTGCTTCACCCTTGCTTGCTGTGAATTTCAATTCTACAAGCACATCAAGAATTCCTTTGCCATTCATGCCTGAGACTTCTTGAATATCATCAGGAATACCCTTGTTTGAAACAACATTAATGAATGCGTCTTGACCACGTTTTGCACCTTCTTCTCCGTGGTATTCTGCGGTAATTGTGAATGCAAGTTTCATCTTGATATCACGAGGGTTTACAGTGCCTTCTGCAAGCTGTTTGTCAATTGCTTCAAGCTCTTCTTTTGTCGCATCTGTCAACAAGCTGTAATATCTTGAAATCATATTGTCAGGAATACTCATCAATTTGCCGAACATATCAACTTCGCTGTCAGTCAAAGAAATACAGTGTTCAGGATATGTTTTAGACATTTTTACAACACCGTCTGTACCTTCCAAAAGCGGTAAAAGCATTACCAATTGCGGATATTTCTTGCCGTAAGCTGCCTGAATATCACGACCAAGAAGCGTATTAAATCTTTGGTCTGTTCCGCCAAGTTCTATGTCAGAATTTATTTCAACAGAGTCATAAGCTTGCATTAGCGGATAGAAAAATTCGTGGATAGCGATAGGTCTGCCGTCCGCATAACGTTTTGCAAAATCATCACGAGTCATCATCTGAGCAACTGTCACGTTAGATGCAAGCTTTAACAAATCCATAAAACTCATTGAATGAAGCCAATCAGCATTGTTTACAACTTCTGCTTGTGAAACATCTAAAACTTTTGACATCTGATCAAAATAAGATTGAGCATTTTCCGCAACCTGTTCTTTTGTCAAAGCAGGGCGAGTTTCTGATTTCCCGGAAGGGTCGCCAACCATAGCGGTTGCTCCACCAACGATTAGAACAATTTTATGCCCAAGGTTTTGGAATTCTCTAAGTTTTCTCATAACAACAGTGTGTCCTAGGTGAAGATCAGGACGAGTCGGGTCCATACCGAGTTTAACCCTTAGAGGTGTGTTTGTATCGTGTGCGTGTTGAAGTTTTACAGCTAATTCTTCAATTCCCCCTGGAAGAACTTCTGCATTACGAGTTAAATGTTTTGCTTGTTCTATAAATTCGTTTCTAATTTCCATTTCAATTCTCCATTTATATTGTTGTATAAGTATATTATACCACGAAGAAAATTGCAAAATAAGAAAC
>CAKUZO010000119.1 GCA_934717895.1 uncultured Candidatus Melainabacteria bacterium
GGGATAGGTCGCGCGTTCGAATCGCGCCAAGCGCAAAATAAAAGGAAGGTAAAGCACCTTCCTTTTATTTTTTATCATTCTGTTTTTATGTTCTCGATTAGGTAATTCAAAAATTTGTGTTTCTTTGTTAATGCGATTGTAAGAATGTTGTAATTATGATTGTTTTATTATTTCAAATCAATTAGCAAGTCGTAAATTTTATCTATTTTGTCTTTTATCTCGCTGAATTGCTCCTTCAAATCAATAAAACTATTCATTGTTACAAATTTTTCTTCTATCTCTTCAATAATTTCACGATGTTTTTTCTCCAACTGTTCTGGTGTTACAAAGATTTTTTGCTGCACAAAAAACATTAACACTACAATTATTATCGGAGAGTATTCTACAAATGTTTCCATAATTTTTCCTTTCTTCAAAGCTAAAAACTACAATGTAATCGGCCAGTAAAAATCAACCAGATATGAAGCAGCGTCCATCGGGTGTGATAAGAATTTCAACTCTTTCGACTGTTTAATTTGTTGATATGTTGGAACATCTATTTTTGAAGAGCCTTCTTTGTATTTCAAATTATAGATATTATAAAGAAGTTTTTCGCACTTTTTATCAACAAAAAGACAAACTTCGCCACTTGCTGAGCGAACTTTTGAGTTAAACGCCATAATCCTGTTTTTTATCGGCGGATTAAACGCTTTTATCTGGATTTCCACATCATAGCCGTATTGCAGAAGCTTTTTCTTGATAATTACATAATTTGTATATTCGCTTGTGCAACTTCTGTTATCGCCAGATGCGTCACCGTTTACAATGACCTTCCCTTTATGATTTGGATAGCGTCTGTAAAACTCATCACACGCCTTTGCGGTCGTCGTGTTCTCCATTGCTATTTCATCAAAATAAAACACCTTGTCATCGGTTTTGTGAGCGAAAACCCAGCACATCGGATCAACGTTAAAGTCGCACGAAATATGCAAATCCATCTCGGGCTGATAAGATATTTCTTTGACATTTTCGTCCGTAAAATCTTTTATGACAAGTCCATTATTATATTCTCCATTTTGTGCAAGTACAAAAATATTGTAATACTGCTCGTCATAAACCTTTTTCAACTCGTCACAAAAACCTTCCGGCAAATATATATTTTCTGTTGTCGGTGCAGAAATAAGTCGATAATTTACCGCCGGATTTTCAACAAAAGTTTTATAAACCCAACCACGCTGCATCTCTGGGTTTGTGTGCCCAAAAATTCTATACGTAAAATTTTTCCAACTCTTTTTGGTCCGTTGTCGCATACGTCCCAAAAGCATTTTGAAGGTATCATAAGGGATATCAGACATCTCTTCAATTTCAACAAATCCAAGATTTAAAGATTTCAATTTATTCGGCTCATCAAAATGTCTGAAAAGGATTTCTGAGCCATTTTTAAAGCTTAGTTTTTGCAAAGACGACGACCACTCATAGTCTTTCCCTTCTACAAATCCAAAATTTTCTAAGTGCTCAAAATAAGTCTGCAAAGTTGTATCTCGGACAAGAGTGTAGGTTTGGGCACCGACAAGTCCACGAATTCCTGCAAATTTTAAGGCGAGTAAAATTCCCAACAGCGAACCTGAAAAAGTTTTTCCGGAGCCGTAACCACCTTGATACACAGCAACATCGAGCGAATAATTATGAGGAATTTCCAAAAACTCTCGCTGCGCCTTCAATAATTTATATAGCATAAATCTCCCCAATATTTTTTATTTTTTCATCGGAACATGATTTCCGTTAATCGTAACCCATTTAAGATTTCCTGAGTTTCCAGATTTTATATTATTTGTAGCAAGTCTTTTATCTATTTCTTTTTCATAAACTCTAAACAAATCAGAATTCATTTCTCCGATTTCTTTTCGACTAATACTTTTTTCGGAAATTTTATCAATGAACGCCGGGTGAGTTTTCTTATAATAATTTACCGGCACTGCGTTATCACAATCGCCCATACGATTAATACTGTGTGCTTGAATTGAACCAAATGGAGTTTTAGACATGAATTGATTTTGCGTACTTGGCGT
>CAKUZO010000120.1 GCA_934717895.1 uncultured Candidatus Melainabacteria bacterium
TCAATCTCTACTATGATTGCTCAAAAAGGTGGAGAATACCTAATCAGCTACACTTCTTCTTGGACAGATGACTTCGCTGCTGTTGCTGCCGGTCAATCTATTGTAAGCAAAAACCAAAATCCAAAAGACACTAACAATGCAATTAACGGAACCCTTTATAGCGTAGGCGCAAAAGAATTAAGAAAAATGGGCGATGCATTCAAATTAGATGTTTACAAAGATGACAAAAAAACTGGACAATCTGTTTATATGAAGAATGGCAAATATTATTCAGATGCAGAATGCAAAAATGAAATTGCAGATGCTGACAAAAACAAATCATCTTACAAATTAAACGAAAATTACAACGATGAATATTTGAAATCACTTTCTTTGGATCAATTAGAAAAATTGCAGACAGAAGAAAATGAATACATTAACATCTTGAACAAACAATATGCGCCAGACGGCAAAGAATCTTGGATGGTTCGCTATGTTCAAAACACATCAACAGGCACTTGGTCCCCATTCTTCAACAAGAAATCTGTACTAGATAGTGCAATCTATTCTGATACCGGTTCTTCTCAAAGCAACATTCCGGCATACACAATCGGTTCTGCAAAGAAAACAGAAGAAGTTAAAGGTGTTACAGCAAGATTAGAACAAGATTCAACAGGTCGTATTATTAACGTAACTCTTCACCCAGGAAAGGCGGACGAAGTTACTTATGCAGTAACAACAAACACATTGACAGATCAAGCAAAATATAATGATGCAATGAATCAATATGAATACGACAAGTACCAATATGATCAATCAATTCAAGAAATTAACTCTAAAATTGAAATCATTCAATCAGAAGACAAAAACCTTGAATTGCGATTGAAACAACTTGATACAGAACAAAAAGCAATTCAAACTGAAATGGAATCAGTTCAAAAAGTAATCGAAAAGAATACAGAGTCAACATTCAAAACATTCGGGTAGGCGAAGCCTACTTCTCCCACTAGGCTTTGTAAGCGTGCCGCTTAACCCGCCCAATTAGATTTTGGAAGAAGTTTTCAAAAGCTTGGTAGAAAATAAGCGTGCCGCTTAACCAAAAGTAAAAAGTGAGAAGCGAAACGTAAAAAGTTCGTTTCAGAGCTTCGCACAAAATTAAAAATTAATATCTGAGCGAAAGCGAGCGTAAAGGTCTTTTTACTTCTCACTTTTCACTCAACAAAAATATTGTTTCCTTTCCCTTTTTCCCAGACTAACTACAAGTTGGTCTTTTTTATTGCAAAAATCGTCGTCATCAGTCGTTATTCTAAGCGAATTGCAGCTATTTCAAGAGTAACTTTTGTAACTTCCCACAAGCAAAGTCTAGACAAATTCCAAAAACAGAGTTATAATAACACATGTACATACAAAAAAGGAAGAGAGCTCAGTATGAAAAATGTAAAGAAATGTTTCGGGGGGGGGCAATCGCAGCCTAGGACGTGATATAGTACGTAAAATCGAGTTAGCAGCTAAGCAGCCAGGAAGCGAGGCAGCTAAGCGGAATTTAGATGCCAAGATGCAAAGAGGCGAGGAGGCGAAGTCTGTATCGAGAATAGCTGCTATCAGTCGTCATTCTGAGGAAAACAGCAATTTTATCCCGAAGAATCTCTTATTAAGTAATCAAGAAATCGATAATAGTCGCAATTCCTGTCATTCTGAGCGACAGCGAAAGAATCCAGCTTATTATTGTAATACAAGTAAATTGAAAGGAATACACATGAAGAACTTTTCTGAAACAGACCATGCATCTATGCCTCTTGGCATCTTTGCATCTAAATCAGTTACTGCTAAACGCGTTGCGTTTACCTTGGCGGAAGGTGCTACGCACGTAGCCCACTGCGACAAGTATCGTCGAGCCGCGTTTACCTTGGCAGAGGTTCTTATCACCCTTGGCATAATCGGTGTTGTGGCGGCGATTACGTTGCCTGTTTTGTTGAGCAATGTTGATCAAAAGGTTAAGGCGGAACGCGTTACGAATATTAAACA
>CAKUZO010000121.1 GCA_934717895.1 uncultured Candidatus Melainabacteria bacterium
TTTAGAACCACAACCTGTTACCATTGCCATAGTCAGTACTGTGGCAAGTAATACTGTTACGATTTTCTTTTTCATAGACATTCTCCTTTTAAAATGTATTTTATATGTGGGATATAATATCCCACATATATACGTTTAAAAATTCGAAAAATTACACTTTTAGGTTTAAACGTCGTGCAACATCCGCTACGGCGGATTCTACTTCCCCTGGAGCATAGGAAGAGATATTGAGCAAAACTTTTTGCTCAATAAACCCATATACATTCCGTTCGTATGTGATTTCCTCTACTGAAAAACTGAATTGTTGACCTTGAGCGGATAAACTCAGAAATTCTGGAATAAGGTCTTTCTGACAAACGCCCAGAAGCTGATGATCGAGGTCGAAAATCCGAATAGCATGCTGGTCAGAATCAAAGGAAAATAAAAGAGGATCGCAGCATTCGAGTTTTCGAAGGGCACTTTCCTGAACGCCGCTGCAGGGTTCTAATTGTTTAAAAAAGGATTTCATTTTTTACACTCCAATAGAATAATTTTTTACTCTTTGCAGATAATATCCGCATGAAAATATTAATAGCAGACATCATCTTTCAAAAAAACCTCTCACTCCGGCAGGTGTCAATTCTAACCGGAATCCCGAAGTCCACGCTCAATGATCTGTGCAATGGAAGCATACCGCGATTGGATACATTGGAGCAGATCGCCAAGGGCTTGCAAGTGCGGATGCACGATTTATATGACAGCCCTTATAAGTGATTTTTAAAAAGTGTCCGAGATTTCGGACGATTTCCAAAATTTACTAATTTTCGCCCTTTTGATCCGTAATATTAATATAGAGAACAAATTGTTCGAGAAAAGATATTGAAATCGAACTAATGTTCGTATATAATAAGACTAGATCGGAGGGTACATATTATGGATGATTACAGGAAACTTATAATTGAAATGCTCGATCATGCAACTCAAAAACAATTGAGATTGATTTATATTCATATCAGAGCACTTCTGAGGCTGAGATAAAACTCAGCCCTTTTTTTGAATAGAATCAAGGAACTTTTCTAAAACAGCCCACCCATTTTCGTCCAGTGCTGCCAAACCGGAAATTAGGCGGCGTTTGAAAGAATCTTCTTCATCAGAAAGCAATTCCCCGATAAAATCTTCGATCTGTTCATCCTTAGATAATTCGATAAACATTTCTCCCTGTCCGGTACGAAGCCATTCTGGGTTTATATTGTAAGTTTTACAAATTAAATCTAAAAAAGGCTCATCTGGACTCGTTCGTCCAAGCTCAATATTTTCTATTTTACCTCTGCTCTTTAGACCAAGCTTGTTGGCAAATTCTTCTCTTGATAAGCCAAGCACTTTTCGCAATTCCTTTATGCGTTCGTTCAATTTTTCCACCTCCGTTTCTGAGTAGTATTATACCATTGTAAAAATACGTTGTCAACGTAAAAAGAAAATAAACTTCGCAAAAATACGTTGACAATGCATTGATAACGTGATATGATACGTTCACAAGGCAAGGAGGTGAGAAGATGTCAGAAAGAGAAAAAGAAATTCTCGGAAAACTCGCTGAGAAGCTTCCGCACATGTCTGAGCGAGAACGTGGCTATCTTGAAGGAACGATTAACACAGCGGCGGCAATGAGTGAGAAACAGAAAGAAAAAAAGAAGGAGGCGGCAGTATGAGCAAAAAAAAATTGAGTGAGTACGTCGAAGCTTTGGATGGTATCACGTATCCGCAGTGGGTGAAGCTGAGAGAAGGAATTGATATGCAATTTGATTCTTCCAGAAGAGAGCTGGAAAAAGATATGCAGATCTCTTCTGGAGAAACAGCGCGATTTATCCGTTCACGATTTGGATGTAAATTGGATTAATCCGCCAGTCGTTGCCTTGATAGTGAATATGAACATAATCAAGATGATAAAAGCTATCAGACTCGTCATCAGAGCGTTTGGCAGGGGCATAAATTGGAGCA
>CAKUZO010000122.1 GCA_934717895.1 uncultured Candidatus Melainabacteria bacterium
ACTCTACTGAATCCGGATAGGTTGCAGCAAGTTTTCTCAAACACTTATGTCCCTTTAAATCTTGTTTTGGATCTCCCATTAACAAAATTGTAATCCCTAATTTATGCAATGACTCAATAATGTCAAACATATCACCATCAATATCTTGAGCTTCATCAATGCAAATTGCACCACAATACGACTTAAAATTATTTTTTATAATATTTCTCTTTTCCTTGATTTCTTTTGTATCTTTTGATTTCTTTACTACAACCCACTTAGCTCTTTCTGGAATAACCGTTTGATGCAATACATTTTTATCTTCCAATCTACCAATCGCACCGTTTCTGTATGCAGGTACTCCAGGCAGCTCTGCAACGGAAATTCTTTCATACTGTTTTCCAAACAACAGATAATAATATGGCCTTACAAATTCTTGAAACAAAAAAGAGTGTATTGTACTCACTACAATGTTATCCGGTATACGACCATAATGCTCTTGCAATTTTCCACTTATACATTTAACTGCATTGTTTGTAAATGTGATACAAAATATTTTTTTATGATCTTCTATCTCTGAACGAAATTGGATTATTGTATTAGCCATAGCAGTTGTTTTACCCGCACCTGCACCTGCAATACCTATTTTCATGACTACTCACCCTCCACCATAACTGAAGTTTTCTTCATAAAATCGAGGACATCTTTAATATGCTTTGGCATTTCCAAATCCGGTAAGTCTCCACATTCTATATCTTTACAAATAGTCAACATGTCTGATGCTTTCGCATTTTGCCATGCTTTTTGCATTTCTTCGGAACTCATATCCTTCCAACCTAATGTTTCACCATACTTATCTTTGAGAATAGTATAGTTATCACCTGTCTTTACGATTTCCGGTTCGAGCGTTTTTTCGTCTGTTGTTCTAACGCAAATAGCTTTCCCATCGTCGTATTTATCATGGTCCTTTTTTGCTTTGTCTTGATAATCATAGTCCCGAATGATACCAAGCTTATTGCTTGTGCCAGAATTTACTTTCTTCCATATTTCAATAATTTTAGTATATCCTTTATGAAAAGAAATCAACTCGATATCACTTAATTCATTCTTCGAATCCAAATAGGAACGGATCAACATTTCTTCTGAAATACCCTCGAACAAGATACATTTTTTTGAAAAGAATAATTTGAATAAATCCAAATTTGGATTTTTGGTTAAATAATCCCTTTCCTCTTCTTCAAGTTCTTGCAATAAGGAAAATGCATTACCTTCATGTACAATAACCACATTTTTCAAATCCATTTTGTTAATGAGTTCTGTACTATGAGTGGAATAAAACAATTGTGCAGATTTATTTTTTGAAGCAAAAACCTTCAAAAAACTTGACATTAATTTTATGTTGTTTATGCACAAATGAGCTTCTGGCTCTTCAATAGTAAGAATATTTAGTGCTACATCATTCTTCTTTCCCATCAATGAATTTATCAATACTAATAACAATATAAGATTCCTGTATCCCAATCCCTGTAATGTAAGTTCTGCGTCTGAATAACCCAATCGAATACTATTTAATATAGTTTGCATCGGCGGCATATTAGGCAATATACTAATATGCTCAAAAAATTCTTTTGCATCCTCAAGTTCTGATTCCTCTTGCCAATTTATCACATGATCCATTTTACTTACGGTTTTAAGTTCTTCAAAGAAATGGTTATACTCTTTTTCAACTTTTAACTTATCATCATCAGACAATCCCATCTGCAAAACTTTCACAAGCGACTTTGAACCAAGGCGTTCCTTTGTCCTTGAAAACTCATCCCTTTCTGCTTCAAGTGCAGTATATTTATATAATTTTAAGGTATCATACGCAACGCTTCCCTTATCC
>CAKUZO010000123.1 GCA_934717895.1 uncultured Candidatus Melainabacteria bacterium
GCTTGAATAAAGTTACAGCATCAGAAATCGCACCGATATTAATGCTTGATGAAAAAGAGGTTTCTGATATTTTAAATGAATTGGTTAATGAAGATAAGCTGACAGTTAGAGAGGATTTAATTTATTTTTATAAGGAGGTTGAAAGGAAAACTCCACTCCCATTGTTTTTTGAATACAGAGAAAAAGAAGAAATTGAGTTATTAATTAGATGTTTTAGTTGTGAAATTCCAAGTGTAAAAGCAAGTTGGCTATTAAAAATAAAAGAACCTGTGATTTGCAGATTTTATTCATATTTTAGAGAGCTGATTTACAATAAACAATTAAAAGAATTAAAGGTTTTGTTTAATAAAAGTCCGAAAATACCCTGCGAGAGAAATTTTGTGGGTGTTTTAAATTTTATGTATTATTACAATGGACAAACATATATTTCAAAGAAAAAATTATTACACAAACATACAGAAAAACCATTTTCCAAAATAGATATGCTGGAGTTTAAAAAAGATTATTCAAAATTAACAAGAAGAGTAAATCACAACAGTATGCAAAATCTTGTTCATTTACATTTAGCAGAGCAAATTTTTAGATTTAATCATAATTATGATAAAGTGTATGAGGAAATAACAAGATTTATTTAAAAATTTTGTATATAATTGAGTAATGGAAAATCAATTTCAAAAAGGCGAAATAGTAATATACACAAGCGAAGACGGCTCAATTTCACTTGATACAAAACTTGAAAACGATACTATTTGGCTTACGCAAAAACAAATGGCTGAATTGTTTGGAGTAAAAACACCGGCAATAAATAAACATTTAAATAATATTTATAATGAAGGCGAATTGGATAAAAACGCAACTGTTTCCATTTTGGAAATAGTTCAAAAAGAAGGTAATAGAGATATTTCAAGAAAAATTGCATTTTACAATCTTGATGCAGTAATTTCTGTGGGGTACAGAGTAAATTCTTCTCGAGCAACTCAATTCCGTATTTGGGCGACAAATACATTAAAAGAATATCTTACTAAAGGTTATGTTATCAATGAAAAAATGTTGAAGGATCAACAATGTAAAATTCAAACTCTACAATCAACCGTAAGCCTTTTAACAAGAAGTATTCAAAACCAAATTTCAACAGTTGACCAAGCGCAAGATGTTGCGAACATTTTAGATAATTTTGCCAAAGGTTTGGATTTATTAGACAACTTTGATCACAAAACCCTTGATACAAAAGGCGTTACTCAAAAAGAAGCTGTTGTTATTTCTGAAAGCGAATTTTTAAAAGTCATTGATAAAATGAAATCAGAATTTGCATCTGATGTTTTTGCAAACCCAAAAGACGGAAGTTTTGCAAGTTCTGTTAATCAGATTTACCAAACTTTTGGCGGGAATGATTGTTATCCGACATTAGAAGAAAAAGCCGCAATGCTTTTATATTTGATAACAAAAAATCATTCATTTTCTGACGGGAATAAACGTATTGCAGCAAGTTGCTTTTTGTATTTCTTAAATAAAAACAATATGCTCTATAAAAATAATTTACCAATTATCGATAACGGAACACTTTTTGCTTTGACTCTTTTGATAGCCGAAAGCAAACCTGAAGAAATGGAAATTATGAAACAAATTGTTGTAAGCGTTTTAAATAAAGGAGAGAATTATGCCATATATTGAAGCAAAATTGAGTATTGAATTAAACGACAGCCAAAAAGATGAATTACAAGCAAAATTAGCAAATGCAGTTTCTTCTGCATTTGCTAATCCTTTCAAATCTCATTTTATATGACTTTTGCAAGCTGTTAAGCTAACTTGTGGAACATATGCCGAACCTTA
>CAKUZO010000124.1 GCA_934717895.1 uncultured Candidatus Melainabacteria bacterium
CGGTAACTGCTCCCATCAAAGCATTCTTAACAGCAGGCTGACTGTCTGAATATTTAATTTTTTTCTCTAGAAGAGGATATCCCGATGCGCCTGTTCCACCAAAAATAGAACTAATGATAAACACACGGTCTCCTTTCTCACATTGATGCTTAAAGTCATTAAACCATGTAGCTCCTTCTATCATGTCTCCGAGGACAACCGTTCCTACATTTGGATTTCCTTTGAAACCTACAGACAGAGGACTGTTTAGGTTCTTTGTAGAGTACATCGTCTCAATAAGAAAATTGTTTATGTTGTCAACCCCAATATTAGCCAATCCTATATACGAACGAAATTTCATCTTAGAACCAGCATTCTGGCGCATATCATTTGTTTGATTACACAATTCTGGCAAAGTCAATATTTCAGAGCCGAAGAATCCGCCAAGACTATTTAGAGTTGAATCTCCGTTATTAATGGATTTATTGTAAATATTCTCGTAGTTTTCTATTAGGGAATCAAGATTCTTTTTTTCTTCCAAATCAAGATGTGGATCAAGTATCACTGGAACCACAGTATATCCATTGGTGCTCATACCTCCTGCCATAAGCATTGTTATACTTTTCATCACCCTGATACCTGTACCCCCTACACAAAAGACAAAAACTTTTTTCATATATACATTATTTAAATACAGGGGTAAGCATTGCTTTTTCCTGTTCTATTGATAACCCATGATAAAATGGCATATAAAGCCAAAGCATAAATGGTGTTCATTGCCGAAACCTTAAAAAGGAAGCCATAATCAAAACCTGGATTCTGTGCTAACAAATAGCATACAAAGAATGAAACTACAAATATTACAAGAAGTGAAACTCCACAAAAAACGCCCCACCATTTCGGATGATAATGTCGCCCCGGCATCTTATTAAACGGAAAAAAATAATACAAGCAAATTATAGCAGTCAATATAACCATCAATACAAATGGAATCCAATCATTGCTATCTATCGCTGTCCACAGTCTTGTTGCAGCCTTCTTCATAGATTCATTGTCGTCATAAGGCCTCAGATAAGCTTTCTTGGAGGTAAACCAAGTCAGCATTGTAAGCATATTCATCATCATATCTATATTTTATTTTTTACTTATCAATAAATGTACAGGTTTTGCAGTTTTGAAACGTTCCATGCTTGCATAAAGACCGCTAAGTAATCCTTCCATAGAAAACGTTGTCGTAATATCACCGACATCTTGCGAGCCAAGATATTTCATAAATTTATTATTCGGCTCTTGTATTTCAGAATTGCTTAACAAAATCTCAAAAACATCAGATTCTGTATACATATTACGTATAGTCACTGGCACTTTTGCTATTGCTGTACGTTTTAATTGTTTACCATCATCATAAGAAATGTCATACTTTATTTTCTTTTTATTAACAATAGCTTCTGCTCCATTCTCACTTGTGATTTTCAAACGACTCACAAGTGTATCACTATTTTCAAGAACCCAGGGAAAATTCGTTATGTCAAAATCCAATGTTATAGTACATTCATCGCTAAAATCACCATATGATTTATTTTCCTCAATCTCAGTAAGATAGTCTGCATCACCTATAGTTACAGAAGGCGAAAGATAGTCTATTCCCCATTCAATTTCATCAACAAACGTATTGTCATTCTTAAGCAATGTTGCAATAAAATTTCTCATAAAAACAACATTTGATTTGTTTCCTGCTATCAGATAATAATAAGG
>CAKUZO010000125.1 GCA_934717895.1 uncultured Candidatus Melainabacteria bacterium
CTATACCCAATGAGCATAATCAGGCTGCTTATGCGGAAGAACCAGCTGTTACTTCCGCAAGAATAGCCGACCTACATAGTCAGCTTATTGATAAAGTTATGACTATACAAAATCCAGAGACTCTTCACTCTCTGATTATGTATGTCAATCAGAACATTCTCAACAAGCAAGACAACTTTGAGACAGATTGGGAACGTTCTATCAGCATAGAAGACTTCAGAATGAAATGTAAAAATATGCATGTTTCAAGAGAAAGTCTTCCCCCAAAACAACTTGGTACATTTTCTTTGAGCAAAAAGGCAATCGTTTTTTAGTTAAACACATATCAAACAATTGGATAGAAAGACATTATCTAAGGGAATAAACATATAGGGATGCCGAACTCAGCATCCCTACATGTTTATCCTTCACTTAATTTCTTCATCAGATAGTCTTTCTCCATACGGATTCCTTCCGCCATATTTTGCTCCATGATTTCTGCGGCTTCCATAGAAGAAGTCGGCGACTTCTTCCATTCTTCCAACTTGCGGAGCATTCGCTCCGTGCTTTCCTTGTGAAATTGATTTAAATATTCCATTGTCTTGCCTTTTTTGAGCGCAAACTTAATGATGAGTTTTTGTTACCTATTAAGCACTTCTGATATAGGTCTGGAATGATGTATGCCATTTTTTAGTAAAATGGTACATGACTTAATTTTCATTGGTTTGTATTTGTGGCGCTTTGCCAATTTTACCTCTGCCGTCTTATTACGTGGAACACGTTCGAAGTCAGCAAAAGTGTAATTCTTTAACTCTTTCATTTCGAATATGATTTTATTTGATGCACTATTGCATTGCAAAAATACATTTTTTATTCGAATGAAACAAAGAAAAAAGAAATATTTTTTAGACAAACTGTTTTTTTCATACTTTTCACCTTTATAAGTACAAAAAATAGAACATATAAAATCTAAAACTATAGAAATCACAAAAGAGAGAAACATTTCCTTCCTTTTTTTTGCTAATTTCAAATAAAAAACGTATTTTTGCAGCAGATTATATGTAACTTAATAAAATACAGGAGGAAAAGATTATGGCAAGACCGATAAGAGAAACCCCGATATTGATGGGTAAAGATGCAGAACGCTTCGTTAAGGAAATGAAGCGAGTGGAGAGCTTGACTCCAGAGCAACGTAGAGCCAACAGAGAAAAATTGCGTGCGGAAGTTGCGGCTATAGACAAAGAATGGAATCTAACTTATAATGCATTACGAGGATGAATATTAATTATTTATCTTCCAGCTACAACACAGCATCATTTGACTGTGGAGATTCAGACTTAAACGATTTCTTACAAAATGACGCTATTTTATTTTCCGAAAAGAGAATTGCCACGACCTATGTTTTAGAAGACAAGGGACAAATTATTGCATACTTTAGTTTGCTCAACGACAAAGTATCAAGGTTTGACGCTACAGGTTCTTCATGGAAACGCTTAAAAAAGCTATTTCCACGTTCCAAACATTTCAGCAGTTATCCTTCTATAAAAATTGGTAGGCTCGCTGTTGATTTGAAATATGAAGGAAAAGGCATTGGCAGCAAATTGATGCGAAGGATTAAAGAAGACTTGTATGAAACAAGCAAGTCTTCAGCTTTCCGTTTTCTAACAGTCGATGCTTACCTCTCTGCTGTCCCTTTCTACGAGAAGAATGGATT
>CAKUZO010000126.1 GCA_934717895.1 uncultured Candidatus Melainabacteria bacterium
GGATATTGAAATTTGCACAATAAACACAATCAGAGAAAGTCCAACGGAATTATCAATATTTGCAGAGAAAAAACAAATGGTTAAAATTGGAAATATTGCTATTACTGCAATAAATGAGTGTTTATTTGAAATTTACGATTATCGCACAGGATTAAAGATAGCAACTTTGGCAACCCCTAAAGCGTGGCAAAGTGTAGAAATGTTTTTACAATTTTTTAGAAATTTTGAAATATTCACAAGAGATATTATAAGTATAAGGGATATATTGTTAAAACAATTTATCGAAATAAAATTGCATAATATCGCATGTGGTACATGTATGGAGTTTAAGATGGAAGAATTTGAACAATTCCTACTTGAAAACCAACCATGATTTACAATTTATTTACAAATTGTTATTCACAAGGACACATTTACAAATTATAATAGTCCTTGTAAATATAAAAAAACAATGTTTCACGTGAAACATGGAAAGGAGAGAAAAGCATGGAAAAGTTTATCACAAGAAATATTGCAATCACAGAAGTGACATACAAAGACGCTATTTTTAAGGATGGCGACATGACACTTTCTGAATTGCGACATGACACGATTGTCGGCACTCGTCACAGTGAAGAAAAATTGAAAAAGATTCTCGTTGCTAAAGGTGTAGCAACACAGCCAGTTTTGCAAGAAGTAAAAAAGACAACTTGCAGATACTCAATGCCACTCGGTGACTTTATCGAACAGGCACACACTGAAATTATTGAAAAGTAAAGAAAGGTTAAAAAAGGTGATTAAAATGAAAAATGAACTCGTAACAATGAAAAGCGAAAATGATGTTTTTTGTTCAATGGTGTGTGAAACAAAAGAGGAAAAGGTGCAGTTATATAATGCCATTAATAATGCTGACGCCAGTCTTGATGACATGGTCGGAAAGCAGATTACAGTTGTCAATGTCTACGCGGAACGCTACACGGCAGAAGATGAAGAAGAGAACAAAGACGGTTTTGAACCGGTTGAAAAAGAAAAAATCATGATAACGCTCATTTGTAAAGATGGCAAGACATACGCAACAAATTCAAAAGGCGTTTACAATTCTATCAAACGCGCCTTTGCCTTGTTTGGCACTCCTACATGGAAAGAGGGTGTCACCTTTGAGGTTTGCAAGGTGAAAACCAAGGGCGGTTATAAAGCCACGATTTTGAGGGCAGTATAAAAAAGGTAACAAGTTTAATTTGAACATATAAACTCTCTTCCTTTAGGGCGGTTAGCAAAGAGGTGCTATCCGTCCTAAAAAAAAAAATGAAAGGAGAGATTTACAATGTACCAACCAACTAAAAAAACAATGGAAAATATTGCAGATTTAGTAAAAACCTTTAACCGTAGAATTGGACAAGCGAAAAGAAAAACGCCTATCCAGTATCAGCAGTATTTACCGCAGAAAATGACGGTTGCTAAATTTTTGGAAACGGTCGGAAGTTATAAAGATGTGCAAGCACAGGCGCGGGCGTTGATGGCAAGGGATATCATTCCCGAGTTTGGAAAAGCCGACGCAAAACCTACTAAACTACAAACGGCACGCTATGAAAGTGTTAAGGATTTAGAGAATAAGCGTATAAAAAAAG
>CAKUZO010000127.1 GCA_934717895.1 uncultured Candidatus Melainabacteria bacterium
GTGTTTCAATCCAAAACGGCGTAATCCTGTTGTCATCAATTATTAGGCAAAATAAAGCCAACCACAACTTGACAGAGGCGGTAATTCGAGGGGCTGTACAAAAATTACGTCCAGTCTTAACGGCTTCATTTGTTGCAATTTTAGGATTGTTACCGGCAGCTTTATCAAACGGAATTGGAGCACAAAGCCAAAAGCCTTTTGCCATCGCAATTATAGGCGGATTGTCTTTCGGAACAGCCTTTACAATATTTTTAATTCCGTTATTATATAAAATTACAGGGGAAAATAAAAATGAAATTTCTTAAATTATTTATAATATTTTGCATAGCCTTGACTTTAACGGGTTGCGGCACTAAACAAGATGAACAACAACACAACAAGCGTCTTGTTTTGACAGAAGCACAAGAAAAGAATGCAAAAATTCAAACAGCACCTTTAAGCATGATGGATATTGAATTACAGATTACAATTCCGGCTCAATTCAAAGCTAGGAACCAATCTATCGAAAGAATTTATTCCCCGATTGATGGAAAAATAACTAATGTTTTTGTTGAGCCTGGTACTGTTTTAAAAATCGGTCAACCCATTGTTCAAATAAAATCAGATGAAATCAGCCAAATTCAGCTTGAATTTTTGGAAAAAATCCTAGATATTGACGCAAATACAAATGAGCTAAGAGCGCAATATAATCTGTCTTTACAGAACTACAACAGGGAAAGAACTCTTTATAACGAAAAGATTTCTTCTCGCGCCGATTATGAGGCTGCAAATGCACAATTACGCAAGGACAAAGCCAATCTTGATGCTTTGAATATTAAAAGAAATTCGCTAATAAATGTTTACCGTCAGCGTTTGGCTGTGTATGGCGGAAGTATAGATAACGTTTTGAAAACAAGGCAAATTTATCCGTATGTAATAATTAAAGCCACAAAAAACGGAGTTCTTTTGGAACGAAAAGTCAACCCCGGAGAGATTGTAGAAAAGAACAGAGAGTTATTTAATCTTGCAGATTTAAAAACTATTTGGCTTGTTGGCTATGCATTTGAGAAAGATTCGCCGTATTTGCACCTTGGTGAAGCTGTCACAGGAACTATTGAAGAAAGAAATGGGGCATCTATCAATGGGGTTCTATCTTATGTTTCACCGATTTTGGACAGTACAACAAAGACACTTGAAGTTCGAGCAGATATTCCAAACAAGGATTTTAAAATCAAGCCGAACATGTATGCAGAAATGTTTGTAAACACCGGCGTAGCTCATGTTTTGGCAATTCCGACTGACGCTGTTGAAAAATTTGGTGATTACAATTTTGCTTATGTAAAGGTTGCCCCTCACACTTATGAAGAAAGAAAAGTTGAAACCGGCAAGAAAAATGATCTTTACACAGAAATCATTTCCGGCGTAAAAGCTGGCGAAGAAGTTGTGACACGAGGTTCTTTCGAGCTTTTGGGAGAAAGTATAAAAAAACAAGAAGCAGAATAAATTATATATTGATGATAAAAGTTTTTTGATGTAGAATCTAGCATGTTGCGGAAGTAATTCAGTGGTAGAATGCAACCTTCCCAAGGTTGACGTCGCGGGTTCGAGTCCCGTCTTCCGCTC
>CAKUZO010000128.1 GCA_934717895.1 uncultured Candidatus Melainabacteria bacterium
GCCCTCGTTCCTCGGGCTTACCTGTGTATTGTCGTATTTCCTTACGAGAACAAGTTCTCTCTCGGAAATTCGCCAATACACAGGTAATGCCTTTGGCATTTTACTTGTCAGAGGGCGATAAACATAAAAAACAAAGGAAATCATTTGCAACCTGTAAAACAGAATGGCAACAAGGTTTGTCTATATAGTTACAGACAAGGATTTTAGTATTCTTACACTCTGTTTTATAGGTTTTCGTCTAAAAAAATATCTTCCGATAATATATGCTATCACTCAATATTCCGGATGAACCATTTATTCTGCACTTTTCCAAAATCCGACTTTTAGAACACTTTTTCTTTCTCCCGCTTTGCGATGAGCATTGCTTCTTCGGGAGCAAAGCATTGCTTCTCTCCGGAAGAAGCAATGCTTCTTTGGCGGAAAAGCGTTGCTTGGAATGTGAAAAATGTTGTTATTTGAATTAATGATGTATTGTAATTCTTTGTTTTGCAGATAGTTATAAGCATTATTTAAACTTTATAGATGGCAAGCACTGTTAATAAATACTTCCATTTAAATGGAAAAACGAAATTTAGAACACTTCACTATAGTCTTGAACTTGATTTTTCATTGTTATCATTTTGTTATGTCTGTTACTGCTTTGTAAAAGTGAAATTTAAACTTTTTTGTTTTTTTTCTTATAATTTGTTGCTTTGTGCGAGAAATGTGTATATATTTGCAATAGTTTTCTTAGGTTTAATTGTTAAATCGCATTATTATGGGAAGAAAATGGATTATGATAGTTTTTCTATCACTTTTTTTGTTCGGTTGTACAACTGATGATTGTCAAGTGGAAAAATCCGAAACGTCTTCATTTTTTTCTAAAATCAGTAAAGAAGATGCTTTGAATATTGCAAATGATGTTCTTGATAAAACTACTACAACAAGGCATGTTCCGATTGACGAGATGTTTAGTTATGTTTTGAGTGATAATAACAAAAAAACTCGTAGTATTTCAATACCAGATACTCTTGCATATGTTATAAATTATCCAAATAACGACGGATTTGTAATCGTTGCAACAGATAGAAGGGTTAATCCTGTTTTAGGTTTTTCTGATAAGGGAAATTTTAGCTTTGAAAATGATAATGCTAAAGTTGATTTTATTGATAGAATAGAAACGTATATGGCAAATGCTAACTCAGATGTTTCATATGACTCAGACAATTATAATATGTATTATCAAGTATTGCCGGTTTTGAAAATTTCTTTGAGTCAAGGTAGTCCATGGAATAAGTATGTAATAAAAGATCATCCCGGTTGTCCTGCAGGTTGCGTTGCAGTTGCAACAGCTCTTGTGCTCAGTCATTCTTTGCTGGAACTTGATTATCATGGTTCAAAATATTATTTTAAGTCTATTATTGAAGCCATTAATAAAGGTCAGAACATTCAGAATATGGGTCCGCTTTATTATGATACAGATTGGAATAAAGTAGTCCAGCCTGAATATTCATACGAACAGGCAGTTGATTCGATGTCTAAATTTTTATATTGGATAGGAAAAGATGTTAATATGAGTTACACGACATCTGCTAGCTCTGCTTC
>CAKUZO010000129.1 GCA_934717895.1 uncultured Candidatus Melainabacteria bacterium
GTGTAGCCGGATTCTATTGGCACAGTATCTATATTTAATTTCTTTTCTTCTATTAAATCAGACTTATTTATATTAAAGTAATCAGCCAAAGCTTGTACTTTTCCCATTCGAGGAATGGCTATTCCTTTGCACCAGGTATTAAAGGTTTGAGGAGATACGCCAATTGATTTGGCAATTTCAAGCTGTGTCTTTTCACTTTTTGCGATATAAGAATTAAGGTTTTCTGAAAAAATAGCTTTTTGCTTATCTTTAACCATTTTTATTTCCTCCTTATATGTTGATAATACAATTAAATTTTATCACAGTCAACAAAAAAACAAAATTAATTGGATTTTAGTATTGACATCAAATTTAATTTGATATATTATAAGGACAACAAAAGGAAAGGAGCGATAAGTAAGTGAGTAAGTTACAGATAAGTTTAGCCGCCGCTAGAGTAAATGCTGAAATGACGCAAACAGAGGCAGCAAAGGCAATGAGTGTATCAAAAAATACTTTGGTTAATTGGGAAAAGGGAACATCAAAACCCTCTATTACACAAGCGAAAGAATTGGCGGCGATATATAAAATACCATTAGATTGCTGATTAAATCAAATTAAATTTGATGCAACGAAATAAAAAGGAAAAGATCATGTGGAAAATATTTTTTACTTACAGAGACAAGAGTAAATGTACTGTAAAAGGAAAAGGAATCATCACACCGGAGTTGGCGGTGAAATGCTTTTACCGGTACGGACTCCATGCTGCAGAGAGCATATATCAGCAGTACCCCAAGAAAGACCATGAGCCGGTACCACTGGAAGAGAAGACAGGAGCTTGGTGTAGATGCAACAGAAATGAAGACTGCAGTGCTGCAGGCGGAAACGTTGCTGGATAGGATGCAGGGAAAAGGAGAGTGAGAAATGTTAAACATAATTCAAAATGATTCTGAAACTGCAAACACAACATATAAGAGGAGCGAGAACAATAAAGGAAGAAAATAACAAACAAGCTGCTGAAAGAGTACAACAGCTTGTGAAGAGTAATTATGAAGAATGCAATCAATACATTCAGTTTAATTATTGTTCAGATAAAAAACTGAATAGAAAGGAAAATTGACTGCATCTATTAACAAGCAGTGAGGGGATGGAGAGATTTAGAACAACAAGGAAGGAAAACAATGAAAGAGTTACTAACAAAGATTTATGTCAAATTGATAGGAAGGCGAAGAGAATATTACTCGACTGCAATTGAATATAAAGGTTCAGCATATGTAATCACAGTCGAGAAATATCACACTAAAGAAGATTTTATACAATCATTGCTTAAGCTTTTTTAGATATGGATCCATTTTCAAAAGATTAGGATCACAATCGCTTAATTTCTTCGTAATAGAACTATACAGTTTGATATCTGAATTGAGTGTTTCAGTAGCAATTGGAGAATTAGATTTTGCTTTTAGGGCTTCTAATTCCTGCAATTTTAGTTTGAAACGTCCATAAACAAAAAGAAGTTCTTGCGGTGTGAAATCTATTTCCATAAAAAACCTCCTATATTTTACTCGGACGCTGCAACGTCCTGTAAGGAGAGTATAC
>CAKUZO010000130.1 GCA_934717895.1 uncultured Candidatus Melainabacteria bacterium
GTCAGATGGCAGTTCTTTTTTTCTACTAAAAAAATAATACTTTTGGAGCCTTAATATTTCTTAAAATAATAATAATATACCTTGACGAATTTTTTCCAATATTAATATAATCTAAATGTTAAGAGGTAATTATGGTAGATATTTCTGCGAATAAAAGTCCATTTTCGCTTTTATTAAGTGGAATTATGGAAAATTGTCAAGAAACTATTACTGTTAAAGATATTAATTATAAATATCTTATTATTAATGATGCATTTTTGAAAAATTTAAAATTAACAGGGCAAGAAGAAATTATCGGAAAATCAATATTTGAAATTTATTCTAAAGAAAATGCCTTAATAATAAAAAATAATATTGAAAAATCTATTAAAACAGGTTTGGCGCAAACATATACATTAAAAATAATTGTCGGTGATGAGGTTAAAATATTTAAACAAACATCGACGCCATTAATAAATAATGGAAAAGTTGAATATATTCTATCTGTTTCACGAGATGTTACGGAAGATGAGAGTGTTAAAAACGAACTTCTTAAAACCAATTCTCAATTAAAGACTTTGTTGGAGTATTTACCTGTTCTTGTTTATATGAAGGATAAAAATAAAAAATATATTCTTGGAACTAAGTATGCAAAAGATTTTGTTCTAAAAGGACAAGATAAGTATTCAAACAAAATAGTTGATATATTTGATTCTCAGGAGAATACTGATGCGGAAGACGATTATGTATTAAAAAAGAGAAAAATATTAAAAAAAATAAAAACAGCAAATGATTATGAAGGTCAGACTCATTGGTACAGAATTTTGAAAGCTCCAATTATTAGACCGGATAATGTTATTGATGGACTTGTAACAATAACAAGAAACATTGATAATGAAAAAGAATTAGAAAACCAGAAAGATTTATTTATTGCAACTCTTGTACACGACTTAAAAAACCCGCTTTTGGCTCAAATTTGCAGTATAAACCAGTGTTATAAAGGTGTTTACGGTGAACTAAATAATACGCAAAAAGAAATATTATCACTTACATTAGAATCTGCAAATTATATGAAAGAAATGCTTTATACTCTGATTAATACTTATAAATATGACAATGGAAATATAAGATTAAATAAGGAAAATATAAATATAGAAAATTTAATTAAAACTTGTATAAAAGAACATTCTACAATGTCAAGTGAGCAAAAAATTAAAATAAATTTTAAATCATTTTTAAAAGATACAGAAAAACAAATTCCTGTTGATGAAAAACAATTGCGTCGTGTAATTACAAATTTATTGAGTAATGGGATTAATTACGCTTATGAAGATACGGAATTCTATATACTTGCAGAATTAAATAATAGTATAATGAAAATTTCAATGGAAAACTATGGTCCACCAATTGATAAAGAAACGCAAAAGCATTTATTTGAGAAATATATTTCAAGCTCAAATAAATTCCAAAAAGTTGGATTTGGTCTTGGGTTATATCTTTCAAAAAAGATAATTGAGGCACATAATGGAAAAATATATTTTGTACAAAACGGGAATTTGAATAGATTTGTTATAGAGTTACCAAC